>JARUKZ010000015.1 GCA_029688955.1 Chitinispirillales bacterium ANBcel5
GATTCAGTTGCTCTGATTTTTTACGAAAAGGTGAGAGCTATAACCCCCCCCACCTTTTTTGGGCAATTAGTTACAGAAAGCACTGTATAGAAATCTATCTCTTTTTAAAGATCGCCGCAGCCCCACCGGCTATTGATAGCAAAAGATATAAAACCATTGAAGGTTCAGGGACCGCTGCTTTAGTCCCCCGGGCTGTGGCCCAAATCCCTATATAACCAGCACCGGTTCCACCCGGGACTGAAATTCTCCCTTACGCCATGTTTCTTTTATATGGGGCTAAAGGCGGTAGTTTGGGTCACCCCCGGGCGGCAATGGTAAAAGCGTGAAAAGATCCGTTTGGGGGGACCCTTAAGCTATAATCTCGGTAGGAATTTGGAATTCTTGTCTCGCAGGGAGCCTTTGGTCTTAATCTCTCTCCCATTCTTGTCGATATCCCGCTTCGCATCACCCACTACGAGGCAAGCAAGGTCCTTAGCGCCTCCGTGAAGAACCATTCACTTGCCATCAGGGCTATCTGAGGGATGGCCAACTTTGCCTCCCTGGCCTCCGTAGCAGTAGCTGCTGCGTAGGGGTGCCGGGCGACACAAATAAAAAAAACTGTTATGGCCGTAACCCCTTCGAAGCATTACATATTTATTACCATATGTTTAATCAGATTAACAGACAAATTCGTACGTTTTATCGTTCTTGTCCCACTATACAACCTTAATCCAGAATTCCAAACTCACTTTTTTTACTTTTTGTTAGACATTATTCCCCTCCAGAAAACATTTTAATTTTAACACACTATTATAACAGGAGTGAATATATGGAATCATCACAACCACTTGTACCTATCAAAATGCCCCTTGCGGTACTTCTGCAACAGGCATGTGATATGCACAAAATTTGCTACTCCGATCTTGAAGCTGTTAAGAAGGTCGGGCTCGATATGTCGCTTGTTGACGCTATCCCTCAGCTTGTGTTAGATCTTTCCAAAGCTCACAGCGATTGGATAAATGTAAAAAAAGATAGTGTTCAAGAGGGTAAAGAGCTTAAAAAGTATATTGCTGAAATGTGTAAGTTTCGTACCGACCTCTCCCGGTCTCTGCGGTTTGCGGCAAAGAAGGCCGGTGTTAAACTGGTAGTTCCCTACTATAAAACACGCAGTGGTTATGAGGTGAGTCAGCATCTAAATGACCTGGCGGTGATGGGCAGAAGGAAAAGGTGGATGCTTGAGAAGATAAACTTTGATATGTCTATTCTGGAAGAGGCGGTTCATCACTCCTTTAACCTTACAGAGAAAATAATCTTTAGAAGACAGAGTAGACCTGTCGATTCAAAAGAGCGCAAGGCGCGTGATGAGCTCTATTCGAAACTCTATAGAATAGTAGAGGAGATACGTATTTGTGGTAAGTTTGCCATGCGTCACTCAAGACGTAGAAAACTGTACGCGAACTCCTACTGGCGTCGCCCCAAACGGGGAAGACCACGGGGGTTTGCCTCGCCAAAGCCAAAGAAAAGAGGAAACGTTCAAACTGCCGCGCTAAAAGGTGTAAAACCCATGTACCAACCATCGGTTGTAACTAAAAGCACTAACCCCGGCCCGCCACCGGATAGTTAAGCACAACACAAACGTACTCTGTACCTACTAAACCACCTCTTTAAGCACCCTGTTTTTCAGGGATCACAGCATTTCTATACCCATTTTTACAAAATACCCTTAAGCGATGGGGTCATTTCACCCCAAAAAGTATTTCTCACCCCGTTTAGACCAATTCTTTTCCTCTACGAACCATTTCTCAGTGCCCACGAACTAATTATTTGACCCTCTGAACCATTACTTTAGCCCCATTTCCTACTTCTCACCCACCCTGAAGCATTTCTCTGTACCCGGGAAAACCGGAACGGCTCTATGGAAGAGTGAAACGGGTAACAGAAGAAGTAAAACGTTCATCGGGAAGGTTAAAACTGCTATCGGGAACTGTGAAAACGAACCCGGTAAGAGCCAAACAGTACTCGGGAATGGTGAAACATGGGTGTGGAAGGGGTTGTGGGGTGTGCAGAAGGGTTTCGTTGGCGGTATGGAAGGGTTCATGGAATGTGGAATGTGGAATGTGGAATGCGGGTATATGGGGGTATATGGGGGTATATGCGGGTATATGCGGGTATATGCGGGTATGTATGCGGGTATGTATGCGGGTATGTATGCGGGTATGTATGCGGGTATGTATGCGGGTATGTATGCGGGTATGTATGCGGGTATGTATGCGGGTATATGCGGGTATGTATGCGGGTATATGCGGGTATATGCGGGTATGTATGCGGGTATATGCGGGTATGTATGCGGGTATGTATGCGGGTATATGCGGGTATGTATGCGGGTATATGCGGGTATGTATGCGGGTATGTATGCGGGTATATGCGGGTATGTATGCGGGTATGTATGCGGGTATGTATGCGGGTATGTATGCGGGTATGTATGTGGTATGTATGTGGGTATGTATGCGGGTATGTATGCGGGTATGTATGTGGTATGTATGTGGTATGTATGTGGTATGTATGTGGTATGTATGTGGGTATGTATGCGGGTATGTATGTGGTATGTATGTGGTATGTATGTGGTATGTATGTGGTATGTATGTGGTATGTATGTGGTATGTATGTGGTAGGTGTGTGGTAGGGACACCCCTTGTGGGTGTCCTCCCCCTACGAAACACACACACCGTACAATTAACGGTTACTGTGCCCGGTTTTTGCTTACTCAATAGTACTGAAGATTAGTGATAAACCAAGTAAACAGAGGTGTAGTAATGAAAAAGAAAGTACGAAAAAAGATGTGGAAACTAGCGATGATGATCATAGTCTCAGTGAGTGGATTTATAATCAACCTCAGCCTCAAAAAGGTATGGAAACTGATCACCAAAAAAGATCCTCCCAAAGAGGAAGGCGAGGTCAGGTCCTGGAAAGAGTTAATCACCTGGAACATAATTAGCGGACTTATCAGCTCTGTTTCAAAATTGTTTGCAGCGCAGACAAGTCGCCGGGCAGGAAAGCGCCTTAAAGCTGTTTAAAGTTTTTGAAGCGAGAGCAGTTCAATAATCCCCAAAAACTTTAATTGTGACCTGAGTACTTTAAATCCTCGTTTGGCAAACGTGAGGTGAAGAGAAACTTTATCCGGGTACCTCCTGAGACTCTCTGCAATGTAGGTGTAAACTGAACAGTCTCTATGGAGTATATAGCCCCACAACGCACCCCACAGCTTTAAAATGCAGTACTGATTGAACTGTAGAACCTTTTGAGGTGGTTTGCTAAATTCCAGAAAATGAGCAGTTGCACCTGGTTTTAAAATTCGCCAGAATTCATCTAACGCGCCGTTAAGATCCGGAGCATTACGTAAGGCGTACCCGCCGGTTACCAGATCAAACGATTCATTTTTGAATGCCAATTTGCACATATCTTGCGCGCACAACGAGACATCGGGACTACAGTTTTCCTTAGCCCTGCAAAGCATCGAGGGTACCAGATCGATACCGGTAACAGATGCTGCGGGGAATTTTTCTTTCAAAAGGTCGGTGATATCTCCGGTCCCACAAGCTATATCGAGAACCGAAATTTTCTGCTTCTTGCCATCATCAGGTAATGCTTCGGTAAGCGTCCTTTTCCAGCGTTTATCGTTTAGAAGCGAAAGGGCTTTAGTGGTTATATGATACTTTGGAGCCACAACAGAAAAGAGATAAGAATTGAATCGTCTTTTCTGCTGTGGTCTGAAAAACAAATCATCACTGTATTTTTCCACCCAACTCTCCACTATAAGGGGTCCGGTTATTGCGTAAAGATTAAACCAGCGTTCATTGAGTTTGCAATTATGTTGCCAACCATGTAGTACAAAAAAAGGATTTTCGATGAATTCAATAGTAAGGGATCAATTGTTATCCCGCTCACAAGAGCCTGAAATCATGGACAGCAAGTCTTGTGACACTAAACAGCTAATAAAAACACTTCAGCAGTTCAAATTGGTAAACCTGCTTTTTTCAAGAGTACGATACTTGTTGAAACAATCAGTTTTAAGCGATTTAGAAAAGGTTAAAGAAGCATCACTGCTTGATATGGGTTGTGGCGGGTGCGATATCTCCCTATGGCTTATCAGACGATGCAGAGAGAAAGGCTTGAGGTGCAACATTACCTGTGTGGATTACGATCCCCGCATCGTATCTTTTGGAAAACATCTGTGCAAAGACTACCCTGAAATAGATTTTATCATTTCAGACCTGACACAGGTCCTTAAAGCTAACAAATACGACTATGTAGTAGCAAATCATGTACTTCATCACTTCTCTGACGATGAGCTTCAAACTCTTATCCCCCTTATATTCACGGCATCAAAACGCCTCTTTTTGCTCAATGATCTGTACCGCAGTGCTATCAGTTATTATCTTTTTCCATTGCTATCTAAACCTTTTTTTCACAACAGTTTTATTTGCGAGGATGGAAAACGATCAATAAAAAGAGGGTTTTTAAAGGAAGAAATTGATAAATTAGTTGACCCGTTCAATGCAACATGGAATATTAAGACTTCAACTATCTTTCCCGGTCACCTATACTGTATAGGAGAGCGTGAAAATTAAGGGGATAACTAAAACTGCTTATGGAGTTATGAGGAGGATATAATTGTTTAAGCTGCTTAAAGATTCAGTGATTCACTTTGCCAAAGATAATGCCCCACGCCATGCTGCTGCTCTTGCGTATTATTCACTTTTCTCCATTGCTCCGCTGCTTATAATCGCTGTTGCGATCATCGGGGCAGTGTACGGGGAGGATGCGGCACAGGGGCTTATCGTTGACCAATTGGGCGATATGATGGGTGAAGGTGCTGCCAGGTATGTAGAAGATCTGATTGTTCAGGCAGCACGTCCAACCTCAGGTATCACCGCTACCCTTATCAGTGTAGCGATTCTGCTCTGGGGCGCATCAAGGGTCTTTAATCACCTGAGAGCATCAATTAATTCAATCTGGCATATTCGCCTAAAAGAAAAGCTGGGTATAGTTCATAAAATCAAAATGAAAGCGTTTGCACTTATTCTCGTTCTGTTTAGTGGATTATTTCTTCTTGCTACTGCGGTTTTAAACACGGTTATTTTCGCGCTGATTGACCGCATTGAAGAATACACCCCAACCATACCGTTTCTGTGGCAAACAGTGAACTTTTTTTTTCTATATGCAGTGACCACCTTCATATTCGCGCTGATTTTAAAATATATCCCCAACGCAAAACTGGACTGGATTACGGCAACAATAGGTGCGCTCTTTACCTCATTTCTTTTCTCAGTAGGACGGATTTTGCTTGGAATTTATCTCAGTGAATTCTCAGTAACATCAACCTACGGAGCAGCCGGATCCCTTGTGGCAGTACTAATATGGCTATACTATTCAGCACAAATCCTTTTTCTTGGAGCCGAATTTACCCAACAGTATGCAAACTCACGAGGTACACCAATAGAGCCCTCCCGGGATGCAAGCGCAGTAAAGATAATAGAATCTGGTACATAAATTGCACTTTTTGATCATCCATAGAGAAAGAGAGAGGTAGTTATGTTATCATTGTCGTTTCTTTTACTTATTCTGGCAATTTTAGTAGCAGTACTTGGCTTCACAGGTATAGCAGTTTTAACTGTCGAACTTGCAACGATTCTGTTTATCGTTTTTATTGTGTTATTTCTAATTACGCTCCTGGTTGGGCTGGTAAAAAAGCCACCAAAGGTATGATAATTGATCAACACGTTGAGGGAGGTACTTTATGGGTGTGGTAAAAAAAACATTGATTTCTCTTTTGGCAGCTTCATCAGTTGGCATTGTCACAAAGGTAGTAAAGTGGAAAAGTAAAAGAGTGACTAAAGGATTTTTGCACAAGACATCAAAAAGCGGAAAGCAGGCACAAAAAAGATTGAAACATCTTTTTAAACCTAAAAAAAGCTTTCTAAAAACAGTGAAAATCGGTTAATTCTATAGCAGTGCAGCAAAGATCTTGCGTTCCGTTTAAAGGCTTCTTTACACATTGTTGTTTTTTTTGAGCAGTTGCTTTAAAAGGAGATCACTATGAAAGTATTTAAAATCAGTTTTATCGTTGCTTTTTTCATCCTTTTCACTGCTGGCTCTTCATCTGCACAAGATCTGCGTCTGACCCTTGATGCTGGCGTTTCGAGACCCGCGGGAGATTTAATGGATCAGTTTTCATGGGGATATTCCGGGGGAGGTAATTTTTTAATTCGTATTACCGATAATTTGAGTCTGGGTGGACGAATTGCCTATAACAGATGGGGACCAGATGAAGCAGAATTCCTGGAGGATATTGATCCCTTTGATATAATCGATGCTGAAGTAGAGGGAGAAGCCAGGGCGTTTGAAGTTGTTCCCATTGTAAGGCTCACAACCGCATACCCTCTCAGTCCGATTCAATTCTTTTTGCACGGAGGCGCGGGCTTATATGGACTGAGTGATGAAGTTGAAGTAAATGGTAACGATGAAGATGGAAACCCTGTTTCAGAGATATTCGGCGATGATTGGCGCTACAGATTCGGAGCACAAATTGGTGCAGGCCTGTTACTTGGTAGCCCGGATTATCTCTCCCTGGAACTCTATCCTGCTTTTCACCTGATCTTTGACGGAAATGATGATACGTTTCAGTACTTTTCAATCAACATAGGTCTGGGATTAGGTATCTGATCTCTTGCAAATGGGTTATTGAAGGAACATAACAATACGGTAACAATTGTTTAGGATCTTCAATAACCCGCTTAATTCACTTTGAAAAACAGATTTTCTACCCTCTTACCCTTTCTCTATCTGCCCGGTGTCACTTGATAAATCGGCTATTTACAGGAGCACTTTAGGTGGATTTTGATTTTAGCACAATACTTTCTCACCTTTTACATCTTTTATTGGCGTATGGTTTTGCGCTTCCCATCGGCTTTGAAAGAGAAAGGGATTCAAGAAGCGCCGGAATAAGAACGTTTCCCCTGGTAGCAGTTGCAGCCTGTGGTTATATGATAATTGGTACAACAATGCTACTTGGCCCTGAACCGCAATCAAGGGTAATGTATGGAATAATCACCGGAATGGGTTTTATTGGCGGAGGTGCTATTCTTAAGAATCAAAATATGGTGACCGGAACGGCAACCGCTGCAAGTCTATGGAATACCGGAGCAATTGGAATGGCTGTAGCCTGGAAACGCTATGAAATAGCACTGATTTTAAGTACACTGAATTTTTTAACACTAAGATACGCAACCCAGCTTAAAAGTAAAGTTGTTGATACTAAGGACCAAACCAGTGATGATTCAATTTACCCTCCTTAACCTTAGTTTCTTTTATCTATTCCAGCAGCAGCCCTGTACTCTTTCTCCCTCATATCCTCTTCATGTATTACCACAGTATTTCTTGAACATACAAATATCTCATCATCTGGTCTGTGATTGACAGTAAAATTTGATGAACGCAGCATAGCTTCTATTGCCCCACCATTTGGTACCCACCAATTAGTGGGGTCACCGGCCACCCGTTCTTCAATGAAAGCCATCTTTGGCCATCCTGTTTGAAGGAGAGTTTCTCGTTTAAAAAGATCAAGGTCGCTAACACTGGTATACTGTTCAACTCCTGGCATCTTTAAAGTTTGAAATACCATCATTTCGGAACTAATTCGGGAGATAATATCCATTGCAAGAAGAGGGTATCTAAGATGATAAAATACACCCATGAACCAGATCAGATCATAGGTTTGAGACTCATGCGCAAGATCATATACCTGCATCTTTTTAAACTCAATGTTTTTTTCCAACCCAAACACCTTCGATGCCCACAAGGCCTGTTTTAAAAAATGCTCATCAATATCTATGGCGGTTACCTTCGCACCCAAACGTGCCAGTTGAAAAGAGTAATACCCGGCATTACAGCCGATATCAAGCACGTTAACACCGCTAAGATCAGAGGGAATAAACGGAGCTATTAGCTCCCATTTGAATTTAGGAAAATCTCCCAGTGGGTGTTCAGGAGATGTCTGAGTACCATCAGGCAGATGCAAGTTGTGAAACCAGGGTTTTAAGTCTTCTATCTCTTTTTCTATCTGTTTCATTGTTGCTCCACTAATAGGTAGTGTTGTATTCCTCTAGTTTAGTTTCGAGACACCTTATATAAAACTGTAGCTTCTGGTTAAACCTTTGTGCCTCTACAGTTCCTGACAATGATTCCTTTGCCAAAGCTGAATATCCGATTCTAAACACCGTATAGGCTATAAAATGAAAAGGCAAAACTCTATCCAACTCATAATCACCCGATTTTTCTTTATATATACTCAAAAAATCTTTTGTACTCCTGTTACAGAGTGCAAATTCTATACAAAAGCCGGCAATATCCCATGCTATATCTTGTGCGGCTGGTAAAAACTGATCCCGATAATGGTCTGTTCCATCCAATTTCACCCACCTGTTTTCAGAATAAATCCACTTATGTGGCAACATCCTGCTATCTACGGCTATCGGACGTCTCCTGTACAGTTCAGTGTTGATTAAAACTTTTTTGAGCTTTTTAAGCAGATCTTTTCTTCCAATCTTTGAAATATTACCTTCAATCATCTCAAGCATCTGCTCATAGGAGGTCAGCTGTTCACAAAGTAGTCTTTTACTTCTAAATACTAAGTAATCGACAACAGTGTGAAAAAGTGTGCACAAAGAGCTGCTGGCATCTTCTTTTACATCCATAAACCGGTAAAAAACAAAACCGTTTTGAACTTTTAGAACCGGTGAAGAATAAGTATTACTCAAAATTGTTGCGATCTTCTCAGTCTCTTTCTGATACCTCCCAAGACCAGAGAACTTTGCGACTATAGTTCCGGTATTAATGGTATCTAAAAGGTATTTTCTTCTCTCATGATAGGGGTTTACTGCCGGCCAAAGGGCAGGCCTGGAAAATAAATGATATCGCCATTTTCCCCCTGAAATATCTGTTAGTGTCGGCTCTGCGCTTATTAAGTTGTTTTGAATTTTTTTCCATACTTTATCAAATTCACCCGTGAACTTTTTATAATTATTCCAGCGTTCACGTGATTTTTGGCACACAAAGTTTTTTGAACTGGGAATCCAGCTTGGAAGAAACACTATTCTCTCCCCCGGGATACCAAATTTTTCAAGATATTCGGCAGTTCCACAGAAGGATGAACCACTTAATCCCGGCCCCTCATCAACAATTAAGTAGTACGCATCCCAGTGAATAAACTTTTCGATCATTTGGTTATCGAGTTTAATTTGTCTGTTAAATGTATCACCAAAAGGCCTTACAGTAAAACTGGAGACATCTACCCCATTTGCAAGTAAAACAGAAGTGACCGCAGCACTCAGACTGGTTCCGATACTTCTCAATCCAATGCATACAACCTTTTTAGGGTGTAATTCATCAATAATTTTTTCTGAAGCATCATAGAAGGTTTCAGGGTACAAACTGTAAAAAGCATACCCCTCTGGTATTCTTCTTTGAACATAATAAGGCAACTGGGTTGCTTTAAGGTGTTTGAAGAGAGGAAAAAACTGTGTCATTTTTTCCAAAGATCTGCCGTTTTTTAAATAATCATAATATACCTGTGCGCTGAGAATCGTTAATTGTCTTAACAAACCTCCGGCACGAGTGAAGTGTTCTGCATTTGGACTATAGTAGTCACACACACAGCTCTCGAATTCCCCACACTCGATTAGTAATTCAACGATACTGTCTTCAGTTGCTCTATCTAAAATCCGATCGGCACATCTTTTTACCTCTTCAAGAAACGTCTCTGTTCTACAGATCAAATTGTGATTAGCATAAACCAGCATATCAATGCCTTTCAGAGACGCCCTGTGTAATTAATTAGTGATATTTCAACATATTCATCGCCGATATCCAAAACCGAAACAGATGCAGTATCGATGGTTAGTCGGTGCATTGACCCAAGATCAATCCCTCCATAGTAACATAGTATAGCTTTTAATGGATCACTGTGACCCACAATTGCAATGTTACCACCCGAATAATTTTTTCTCAACTCTTCAACTTTTTGGACCTGGCGACTTTGTACTTCAATCATCATCTCTCCATCAGGAGCTCTAACCATCTCCCTAAAAGAGTTGAACCTTTGCCATAGTGGATCCTCATCTAAATCTTCAAAACTTTTACCAGTCCACTTACCAAAATCAATCTCATTAAAACTTTCATCAGTAGACACTTTCAGATCTTGACTGAGCCCAATGGTTTCAGCTGTTTCTACGGCTCTTTCAAGTGGTGAAGATACTATATGATTCAAAGGTGTATTTACGAACAGTTGGGAAAGAGCTTTGACCTGTTCCCTCCCCTGTTTATTGAGATGAACTCCTAAGGTTCTTCCATTCAGTTTACTGTCAACGGAATCGCAAATACCATGTCTAATTAAAAATATTTTAGTCAATTTAGTTAACTCCGGAAGTTAAAATAATCTGATGATTGACTCTATTTTTGGCGCCCCAGCTATATTTATAATCTTCCTCTCCTCTTAAAAAATCAAAAACTCTAAAGCCTTTTGCTATTAAATCTTTCATAGCAAGATACAAACACACCGATCCAATACTAACATTTTCAAAATTAGCATCGAAACCACTTATATACCCATAAGCACAATCATTATGCACCAGGATATAGAATGCAGCACAAACCTTTTCTTCACAACTGAACCTATAAAGTAATAGCCTGTTATTTCTGACCATTTCTCTTCCAGAGCACAGGTGGAATTTTTTGACCTTATCTTCTGATAACACACCATTCATTCCTTTGTTTTTCCAGCGCTTTGTATGAACCTTAATTAAATCGTCCATAAACACTTCAAATGTATTATCATCCGCGATTTCCATCGAAACCATGCTTTTATTCTTTTCAAGATATTTAATCCCTCTCCTTATATTTTTTCTCAGTTTTTTGGAAGCAATGTGCGTAATAAATTCATCAGAACTATTTGGTAGTATTAGATATGGACATCTACTTAGCTGCGTAATATGAACACTTGTTAATTTATCATTTTTTATTGTTAAGAGTATTGAATCTTTTTTTACTTCCTGAAGATCAATAATACTATACTGATGTTGATTATGTTGAAAATATTTATATAATGAATTGAGTACCTGAGTTTCATATCCATTCTTGATAATGATATCGAGATAATCACTAATTCCCGAACCTATAAAACTTAGCGTTTTTTCACCGTGCACCTCGTAGAGAAACAAAGGTGCCAATGCAATAAGTTTGTTTTCTGAGTTATATACAGTAATCACCCTGAGATGATCATTTCCAAATTGATACCACCAATTAAGTATCCACTCAGGACTCTGAAACGGTGTAGCTGTTTTGCTCTCATAAATCAAATCATTCCACTGAGCAATTATAGATTTAAGCTTTTTAACAGAATTTATTTCTTCTAAACGCACTTATTACCAACTCACATTTGATTCTTGCATTTTACACTTATTAATTATTTTGTTATATGTATTGATATATTCTTTTACCATTCTCTCTCTTGAATAATAATGTTCATAAGTATTTTTACAATACTCTCTACTAATTTCAGAAACGTTTTTAATTGCCTCAGCCATTTCCTGAATATTTTCCACTAAAAACCCATTTTTCCCGTTTTCTACAATATCTTTAAGGGCACCCGATGTATAAGCGATAACAGGTGTACCACAGGAAAGTGCTTCCATCGCAACCAACGAACTCGTTTCGGGAGCCTTACTGCTTACAAGTAAGCATCTGGAATTACGCAGTAATTTGTATCGGTGAAAAAGTGATGCTGATCCGATAAACCTGTATTTTTTTTCATCTATTCGGGGTAAAAGTGTATTTTGATAGTATTTAATATGTTCTTCGTATGGAAATACTTCCCCTACTAATAGCAATGGTATATTTGCCTTTTTTGCAGCATCAAATGCCTCATGAAAATTTTTTTCAGGACAAATTCGCCCCATACACAAAGCATACTTACCCGGGCTATTGGTAACCGAACCGTTGTTTTCAGGTACTCCGTTATTAATTAAGTATAGATTATTTAATTTTTTTTTGACTGAAGTAAACTGATGATTAGATACACAGTTAAAGTAAACCTGTTGAGACTGAATTGAATAAATCTCATCCGAATACCACGACAATGGTAAGTGTATTGTAATAAGTGAAGGAATATATGAATTTACATAAAAATATCGATTAAAGTTTATTCCGTGATAGTGAATGATGTTAACTTTATACTGATTTGCAACTTCTTCTACCTTAGCTTTGTACTCTTTTTCAATTGAACTACGGGTTTTCTCATCTATTTTTCCATCAGGAAATGATGTTTCAATGAGAGTACCGAAAACCTTTGATCCTCTGGAAGCTATGACTATACTTCTTAAATTATTTTCTACCAGTGCTCTGTCTAGTTGCAATAATATTTGCTCAGCTCCACCAGCAGTTCTTTCTTTTAAAGGTGAAAAAGGATAAGCAACGTTTAGTACAGTAAGAGCCATCTAAGATTTCCTTTTAAGGCCAAGCATATGCATAGATTCTGATGCAGCCTGACGCCACTCTCTTCCAGTAATACCCCATTCCATCAACTCATAAAACAATATTCCGGAATGAGGATTATTTAAATAATTATAAGTGGGTGCTTTTCTAAAAATTTCTTTTGTTATATCAAAGTGTTTAATCATTTCTACTTGTGTTTTATAGCACGAAACCATTTCATGTTTTATTTCCAGATCATTATTACTAATGTTTGATGATATGCTTTTTGTTAAATTATTCAGGAAATAGTTGGTCTTTATTGAACAATCATGGTTAAAATAAGATGAGAATTCATATACATCTGTATTAACTTCTTTTAACATTCTGCAAGCAGACCATACGACAAAAGATGCTGTATCGTGATCTGGATGCCCCCCTTCGTATGTATGAGTTATAATTTTTTCTATCCCGTTGTATTTAATTATATCCACTAATTTTTTTATGATTTCAACCATACGAAAAGATGCCGTCTGATCTGTGATATCAAGCCAAATACAACAATCTTTGGATAAGCCAGCACAATCTAAAGCTTGTTCTGATTCTCTCCTTCTTTTTCTTGCATATTGTTCTCTTGAATAACACCCTGCCAGATTTGAATGTTCTATGTTTGGTGCACCATCGGTTATATATACAATTTTAACATCTTTTAAATATCGCAACCTGCTTCCCATACTTATAACATCATCATCGGGATGAGCAGCTACAATTAGAGTTCTTCTATTTACGTTATTGGGTTTATAGCATAGCTTCTCAAGAAAAGAATCAATCACGAGTATTGCTCCTGATAGTCTTCTTTATCACTTGTTATATTTTCATGTGAATCTTTTAGTAGTTGAACAGATTCATAGTAACCATTAACCGTTCCTACATCTACATACTTTGAACCGGCAGATATCCCAAAAACATTTTCCCCACTTTCAATATAGGTATTTATAAGAGTTCCAAAATATTCATCTCTTTTACCCTTCAAACACCATAATTTGTACAATTTTTGTAGTATTTTTCCGTTAAGCTTAAATGCGCCCCATATGAGATTAGTATGTTTTTGCACATGTTTGACCATAATCTTTTTTACCGATAGGTCATCATTTAATTCTACAGCATCGTAAAATTCAGGTTTTTTTACTGGAAATAACAGAAGAGAAAATATATCGTCAGGTAGCTCACATAATGCTTTTTCAGGAAACCAAATAGTGTCGGGTAAACCTACCAACACTTGTTCATCCTTGTTAATCAGAGGTAGCGCTCTGAAGATTGAATCACAAAGACCACATGGATTTGATTGTATAGTGTATGAAAAATGTACTGAATCGTTTCCCTGACCAAAATAACTCAATATATCACTCTTGGTCGAAGATATTACAAAACATATTTTTGTGACCCCTGCCCTTACCATTCTCTCAACTAAATATTCACACACTGCCTTTGGACGTAATCTACCATTTTCTACCTTACTGCCGACAGGAAGAAGCTCTTTAGAAAATGCAAGAGGTTGAATACGAGACCCTGATCCTGCAGCAGGAATTATCCCCCACATATTACACACACTCCTTCTGTTGTATGCTTACTATCAAATTTTCAAGTTTTTGTGCCCGATGATATGCTCTATGCTGATCAAAAACCCTCTCTTGAGCACATTTTGCAATTTTGTCCCGCTGTGCCTGATCCATTTGAAGCATTTCTATAACATCCATAAAACTTTTGGCTATTAGTATTTCAGAAATGGGTTCGAAGAAATTTTCTATTCCAGACCAACTATCACTTATAACAGGTACCCTGCATGCAGCTGCTTCAAATATCCTGGCCGAAGGACAATATCCGCATTTTACCATCTCTTTTCGGGTAATATTTAATGTAAACTTACTCGACGAGTAAAACACATTGTGCAAGGGTGGTGGTACGTGCCCCGCGAAACTTATATTGGCTTTCCACTCAAAATCCTCAGGATATTGAGCCCCACCTGCCAAAAAGCGCCCCCCGGGAAACTCTTCAGACACTCTTAAAAACAGCTCTTTAAATCCACCATGACGATCTAACGCATACGTTCCAAGATAACTGAGATCTGATATATAGTCAGGATGTGGTTCAACAGGTTTGTGCCAATCGGGATCAACACACCCATAGAGAGTATCAACTCTTTTTGCACCCAATAGCCGTTTTAACCCATCTACAGAATCTCCACCAGTGTAACTCAAAACAAGATCAAATGAACTTAGTTTTTCTGATGGTATATACTCCGGCCATTCACCATCTATAATTTGGTTAAGAGTTACAGGAGTGTCAAGATCGTAAAATATCTTTGTTTTTACATCTGAATTAAAAATCACATTATATGCATCCTGTGAATTTTTACAATAGGAAGTTATTATAGCTGCATCTGCTCTTTTTAAACTTTTTTTTACTCTGTATTCAACTTCTTTCCATGTTGAATACAGAACTAATTGAAGGCCTTTTGGGGGGATGTAATCTCGATGGGAAGCGTAATATGGAACATCACGTTCATAGAAAATCACTTCATGATTACGTTTAAGTAATTCCTTAATGATACCTCTCCATAAAGTAGCATGTCCATTTCCCCATGATGAGCTTATTGCAAGCCCAAAAATCACCACTGTCACTCTTTTGTCCCTTTCAAATTGATATTCACACAACAAAATTCAATGTTTTTAAAACTGCACTATCCTGAAACAATCTAATTTCACTTATCGATCCAGGATCAATGCTTAAACGTAAAAACATATCAAGAGCTATGCCACACAGATATGAAATAACAGATTTAATAGGTTCGTTGTGACTAACTATAAGAATCCTTCTATGGGGTGTTTCTCTTTTCAGTTTTTCAATAAATGTAATCATACGATTTTGAACAGATATCATACTCTCACCATTAGGTGCTTTTGTCAAACTTCTAAAAGAATGAAAACGTTTCCATTCATAGTCGTGTTCAAGCGATTCAAATGTTTTTCCATTCCAGTTCCCATAATCTAATTCTATGAGTAGTGAGTCCAATTGTAGTGGTATACCATATTCTGCACATAATGGTTTTGCTGTTTCCACGCAACGTTCCAAAGGGCTACTATACACTACGTCTATTTTTTTCTTTCCCAAAATTTTCACTAATTGCTTTGATTGTTCGTAACCTCTTTCACTTAAATGGACATTTTTTAACCTACCCGGTATTTTTCCAGAAAAATCTACATACCCATGCCTTACTAAAAAAAGTTCTACCATAATTGTCTCCTACTAATCTTTTGAAATGGTTGTCTCTTTTTTTACATATCGTGCAACCACATCTTGTGCAAACTCTGCAAACTCTTCAAGAATAATAGGAGGACTTGTAATTGACGGCTGTATGCCCCTTGATGGAGGTGTAAAGCATAGTGTTATAGTAATGTCAAATTCTTTTAAGGCCTCCATTTGTTTATCAAACCAATCTATTGCATTAGGTCTGTGCCAATCGGCCCAGCTTATACCAGTGCGAAGCTTTTTTACTCCCATCTTTCTCAAGCATTCGATAGCAAAATCAAGCCGGTGATCTTCAAAATGAAACCATTGACATATTCCCATCTCCGGAGGAAAATATCTTAAAGCTGGTTTAGCTGTTCCATCGGCCCGTATAAGCCCCATATAAAAATGCCTATAATAGGAACTTCCTTCACTCTCTTTGTGTCGCGTTGTCGCTTCCCAGGCTGGTGGAAGATCAAACAAGCTGTACCAAAATATCCTCTCTACCCTGCCCATCAAAAGCTCTGAAGTTCGTTTTAAACCAAATACCTGCACTTCATCTGCACCAAAAGATGATGTGCCGACCTCGGTGACCCATACGGGCAGACTACAAACGCTCTCTACATCTTTTATTTTCTGTGGCCATTCATCTATTTGCCAGTGATTCCAATCAAGCGGAAATCCATGTATTGCAACAGCATCAAGAGTATCAAACAAACCATAACTGCTTAAAAGAGTGAGATAATTTGTATCAATTGGTGAAATGCCGCCCAGTACAACAGGTAAAGTAGGATGAGTACGCTTGATTGCCTTTGCCGCCAATGATGTCATTGCAGAAAACAGCTTCCAATCAGGATCTAATGTAAAATCCCAATGGGAGAGGTTATTTGGTTCATTCCAAAGTTTAATCGCCTCTATCATAATACTCCTCTAGATGTGAGGTGATAAAAAGAGCCTTTGACATAAATTTCTTACGCTTAACCTTGTGTGCCTCCAATACGTAATACTCAAGCTCCTCGGCACGATGAGCAGAAGTGTGCTCCTGCAAGACCCTCTTTTGTGCCTGTTGACCTATTTCCATACGTTGTGAATGAGGTATTTGAAGCAAAGTCTTATAGGTCTGTTCCATTGAACCACTTATAATGATCTCTTCATTGGGCTTAAAAAATGTCTCTAACCCCTCCCAGTAATCACTAATAACAGGTACTGCACATGCAGCTGCTTCAAATAACCTAACAGAGGGTGCATATCCTGATGCAATCATATCTGCTCGCGTTAGATTAAGAGTGTAACGTTGGGAGCAGTAGAATCGTCGATGATCAGCCGGAGCCAGGTGCTCCACTTTTTTTACATTTGCCGGCCATTTAATTTCTTTTGGATACTGAGGCCCAGCAACAATAAATTTGCCTTCAGGCCATTTCCTTGCAGTCTGAAGCATCAGAATCTCCAGTGAATCCTGCCTATCAGGACTAAATGTTCCCATGTATCCTAAGTCATATTTTATATCAACTTTTTGATGGTAATTCACTTCAGGGTCTACCGAACAATAGAGAGGTCTTGCGATTGGGGAGTTATAGACATTTTCTATTATATTGAGTATTGGTCCACCCGCAAAGGACAGATAAAGATCATATTTAGAAATGAGGTCAGGAGCAATATAATCATATTCTCTTCTCTTTAATTTTGACATAGTTACCGGTGTATCAATATCATAAAACGCTGTAATTCCACATGCAACACTGTTAACCCATTCACCTACAACCACACCATCAGGAACAAAAGAACCGACAATGACCAAGTCCGCTTTTTGTATAACAGACAAATATTTCTGTTTCAACTCATCTATTGAACTGTATAGTTCAATTTTACCATGAGACAGTTCAGGAGTATCTCTGTTGCAAGCATACCAAGGCATATCTCTTTCCAGAAATAATACTTTGTGACCTCTGGCTGATAGCTCCTTCATTAACCCACGGTATGTTGTTGCATGACCATTTCCCCAAGAGGAGGTAATAGTTAGACCCATGATAACAATATCATAATCTGGAGAAAGCATCAATTAGTAACCTCCTTATCCCTAACAACATATTCGTTAATTGCGTTTTGAACATCTTTAGCTCTATGTACATACGTGTGTGACTCCAATATTCTTTTCCTTGCAGAACGTCCAACTTCAAAGGCTATGTCTTCATCTATTGTGGTTAGTATTTCTGCAACATTTTCTCCATTAGATGCAACAAAACACTCTTTGTGTGGTTGAAGAAAAGCCTCAATACCGTCCCACTTATCGGTTATGATACAAGCTCCCGCCCCAGCCGCTTCAAAGATCCGTGTGGGTGGAGAAAAGCCGTAACTTGCCATACTCTGACGGTTAATATTGAGAATGGCCATTGATGAACAATTAAATTGGTTGTGCTCATGAGTATATACATGCCCAAGGCACTCAAGATTACCAAGGGATGGTATTTTACTATCCCAACCATTTCCACCGATTTTAAATTTGTATTCTGGTAAGAGAGAAGCTGGTTTAAAGAAAAATTCGCTTACTCTTTGTTCCCTGTCAGGCATTCGATTTCCTAAGAAGCCTAAACTGCATTCAAACTTTTCATTTTTTTCTACCGGATAGTGAGTAAACGGATCAAGAGCATTATAAACTGGAATACATATTTTCGCTCCAAGGCTTTTATACGCATTTACAACCATCTCCCCTCCCCCATAGGTAAGTATCATATCATACTCCGGAATAAGGGAGGCAAATGGATCGTTACGATTTGATTTAACTCTATCAAGAGTTGCAGGAGCATCCACATCCCAAAAAATTACGATACTCCCATTTGCCTTGTATTCAAGTACAGCTTCTTCAAGTACATCATCAAGATACCCAACACCACTTGCTTTGACGATAACATCAGCCCCCCTGGCCATATTTAGTGCTTTTTTTAATCCGGGTTCTGATGCCTCATAAACAATACTTTTTGCATAATGAGGATCTTCAATATCACGATGTTTTTGTCTGTCATAAGCATCTGGTTCAAAAAATGTAATCCGGTGACCTAAATCATATAATGCTTTCAATAGCCCTCTATAATAAGTTGCAGCACCATTCCAGTAAGCAGAAACCAAACTGGATCCAAAAAAAGCAATTCGCATTCTATTACTCACTATCATCCTCCTCTCTGAAGCATTCAGATCACTCTTGTCTCATTATTTGATCTGTTATTTTCGATTTTAATACCTATTTCAGAGCAAATATCCATTAATTCATCTACACGATGCCTACAGGTATGGCGCTGCAAAATAGTATTTCTCCCTTTTGTTGCTAAAGATTCCCTTAACTCTTGGTTGTTTAACACCTCCAATATCAATTTCTTCATTTCTTTGCCGTCACGAGCCATCAGATAATCCTCTCCCTCAGTAAACATTTTTTCACAATCATCCCAGGGAGAACATATCAGTGGAATGGCACATGATAGTGCTTCAAAGGGACGAATAGTAGGTATTCCAGGTAGCTTTTCAACATAAGGTTTTCTTGGAATGTGAACGGTCATCTTGAATCGAGAGAACAGTGAAGGCACCATATAGTTTGCAATCCATCCTCTATATTCTATCCCATTATTATTTAAAAGAGATATTGCATGGTCAGGATATCTAACCCCATGAATCGCACATCTCAACCCCAATGTACTTACTGGTTTAAAAAGATATTCTTCCAACTCTTTAGTTCTTTCATCATCTCCCCAGTTTCCTATCCAGGCAATGTCTCCATCTGTCTTTTGAGTTTCTATTGGTTTGAATGTTCTAATGTCAGCCGCTTCGTGCCATACCCATGCCTTCTGTATCCATGATTTTTCAAGGTAAATATCTCTAACTACTTTACCAAAAGCCAAAACGCCATCGTAATAAGAGAGATCATAATCTTCCATTTCTGATGGTGCTGTCACAGACCGATGATGAGTATCATGAAATAGTATTCTTAATCGAGGTAATGCCCGCCTGTATTTTCCTATACGTCGTACTAATTCCGGATGGTTCCATTCATGAACTATAACTAAATCTACACCATCGAGTTCTTTTCCCAGGTCTATTTCTTGTAAATTATACTTTCTACTCTTAAGATCCGGAAAAAATTCATCATAACCTTTAAATACCCCTTCTCCTTGAGCTCTAACAAGATTTGAAAGACTCCAACTATTCTCTGGTTCAAAAAGTAAAACTTCATGCCCTCTACTCTTTAACTCAGAAGCAATCCCTCTTAAAAAGTGGGCGTTTCCATGATTCCAATCTGAGATAAACGAATGAGCAAAAAAGGCTATGCGCATAACGTTTTCTCCCTATGATTACTGTTAAATTTATTGCGATCTATTAATTCCTGATATAAATCCAAATACGAATACACCATGCGAGATACAGAAAACTGCAGTGCACGTTGCCTTGCTCTCTCTCCGTATTCCCTGCGTATCCATGGTTTGTGTATCAACATCTGTAACGTATCCTGTAGTTGTTCACCATCTTCAGGATCAACAAAAAAAGCACTGTCTCCCCAAACTTCTCTTAAGCTTGCTATATTTCCCAAAACAAGTGCACATTCACATAATGCAGCCTCTAAAACAGATAATCCGAAGGGTTCGTATCTGGCTGGTAAAACATATATCGAAGCGCTTCCCATCCATTGTCCAACTTCAAAAGGAGTACATCGACCAAGCCAGTGCACATCACCTTTACTAATTTCATCTATCCCCTCACCAGCAACAAGGACCTGCCATGGTAATCGATGTGCTATGGATGCTAAAGTTCTAATGTTTTTCCCCTCATCCCAAAGCCTTCCCGCTGTAAGGATATATGGATCTTTTATTTTGGGCACAAATAAATGTCTGTTTCTTCCGTTAAAAATTACCTTGCCGCGAAAAGACACTTTGTAATTGGAACTTAGTGAATCTAACATATCTTTTGATGGAGCGACTATATAATCCACCCCCTCTAGTCCCCTTGAAACACTCTCTTTATATTGACTCCACTGTTCGCTTTCTGGATCCTTATTTTTAACAGCTCTATACCAGGAATACACACAAGAGTGTGCCACAATAAGGGAAGGAATATTCCATTTTACAGAACCGTAGGAAAAGCCGTTTAAATGTACGATATCAGGAGCAATAAACTCAGCGATTGAAGAAAGCCACTCTTTAGTCTGATCAACATCGCTCCAGGGATCATTCATCCATTCTAATTTATACCTACTCTCAAATAATTGTAGATTAGAAAGTCCAGAAATTTCGCTTCTTTGAGCTCTATTAAGCTTTTTTCCCATACTTGCAAGTGCTATTTCAAATCCCAGTTTATGCAAAGCACTTACAAGCTCAACAGTATATGACCATACTCCACCCACTGTATCGGTTGTTATTAATAACCGCTTCACTTGACCCTCCCTACCTAAACTTTTTTTATTTTTTCTCTCAAGCTGTTATTCTTACTCACCATTTATGCTTATTAATTTATAGTAATGATCATGGCCATCACTATTCTTTTCACAAAGAAATGCAAGATGAGCCTGGTCAAATTTTTCAAAAAATTTATCCCATGAAATAGGTTCATACTTTTCTTTATCTGAATCCTCGGGAAACAGTATTCTGATAACTCCACTTTCTTCTTTAGCAATAAGTTCATCAGGAACTAGTACAGGAAAACCACCACGCTCCTCAACCCATTTTTTGATGAACCGATGATTTGATGTGATTTTTGAGTTATCATTAAACATTTTCTTACTCCTTTCAGGTACCCTACCAACTATCTTCCGTATATACTATCAATGATCTGGGAAACAGTATACAGACGCTCTCCTTCAGGATCATATTTTTTCCCTTCATAAAGGTTTTGTGCCCACTCAACGATAGCCCTACCACCCCAATCATCAGGAGGACTAAGCAAAACTTCTTTTGAAGTTCCCCTATATCGTTCAAGGGTAAAGTCATAAAATGAACCATTTACATTTTTAATACAAAGTGAACCCCTGGTTCCAAATAAAGTGATATTTATAACAGCATCGCATCCGGTATTTAAATTCCATGAACAGGCGATTTGGACATTAGTGTTGTTTTCAAGCCCAATCTGAACAAAAGAATGGTCTTCTATGATACCCATTTTATTACTCACAGGTTTGCCTTTAGAAAAATGTTTTCCAGACACAGTTTTAACCTGATGTTCATCAAGTAAGTACAATACAGTATCAACCATATGAATACCTAAATCCATAACACAACCACCACCTGATAATGAAGGGTTATAGAACCATTCCTTATCAGGACCATAGGCATTGTGAAAACAGGCATCTACAGCATATATCTCTCCTATATCACCACTTTTCAGAAGTTCTTTAGTAAGTGATGTGGCCTTAAGATGACGATATGAAAAATCCACGCCCAGAAGTTTATCCTGAATTCGTGCAGTATCCAATATTTCTCTGCATTCACCTGCGGTTCTGGCGAGAGGTTTTTGACAAAAAACAGAACACCCTGCTTCTAACGCATCAATTGTTTGCTTTCCATGTAATGCACTTGGCGTTGCTATTACAACTCCATCAACAGCACTGTAATCTATTTGCTGAGAATCAGTGCATAGATATGCATAAGGATTATTTTCACTGATTTTTGATAGTGTACAGGGTTGAGTATCGGAAAGATAGAGTGCCTGAGCCAGACCACTTCCAAGCACAGCCTGCATTCTATTATACCCTATCCAGCCCAGACCGATAAAAGCTAAATTTAGTTTTTGAGTTATACTTTTAGTTTCTACAGTCATGGTATCACCACAGCTTTCAAAAAACCATCTGGTCTTGAGTTCATGATTTCGAATGCTTCATTTGTCTCTCTCAATGGAAAGGTGTGCGTGATTAAAGGAGCTATATCTATCTTACCTTCACAAATTACTTGAACTGCCTTTTTCATACCTTCAATATATTTCGACTCTTCCCGTTCATGAGCATTAATTACATCTATTCCTTTCCAGTTCCACTGTTGCAGATTTATACTCCTGTTTCCATCCTGGTGATACCCGGCTATAATCAATCTTCCCCTGTTAGCAATAATTTCTGAGGCTATATTCAATGGCCAACTGTGACCAGAGGCTTCAATAACGGTTTCACATCCCTTCGATTGAGTAAGGTTTGCAACATGCTGGATAACCTTGTTATGATCATCCATAGAAACAACTTCAGAAGCTCCAAACTGTTCTGCGAGTTCTAATGCAAAATGTCTCCTGGAAAGAGCAACAACTCTGGCTCCAGCCAATGAACATAACCTGACAAGCAATATTCCCAAAAAACCGTTGCCTACAATTGCTACATTTTGTCCAGGTTGAATATTACTTCTCTCAAAAATATTCATAGCACAACCCAACGGTTCACCAGGAAAATACAAATCATTGAGTTC
The DNA here is from genome assembly GCA_029688955.1 of Chitinispirillales bacterium ANBcel5. Lineage (NCBI taxonomy): Bacteria > Pseudomonadati > Fibrobacterota > Chitinispirillia > Chitinispirillales > Chitinispirillaceae > Cellulosispirillum > Cellulosispirillum alkaliphilum. Next base: position 23,211 of record JARUKZ010000015.1, read on the forward strand.
ACGAGGAACAGTAACCAGATTTTTCCCATTAACTATTTCATACTGGGCAAATGCTTTATTCGAAATAAAACATACTCTATCACCTACTTGAACGTCTCTTACATTATCTCCTATCTCTTCAACGATCCCCCACCCTTCATGTCCCGGAGCACCATAATCTAAAGGATAAGAAAACCAATCTCTTCCTTCCCAAATTGGAATATTTGAAGCACAAACACCACACCCCTGTAATTTTACCAAAACTTCATCTTTTAAGTTTTGTCGCAAACATATTTTTTCTGGTACAAATTTTTTAGGGTATAAACAGCGCAGCGCCTCCATTTCTACTACTATTTCTTTTTCCTTAGTTTCCGGGCATTCCTTTGCTAAAAGATCTTCTCTCATCCTACATTCTCCTTTTCCATCGATACTTTGCTTATTCTATTCTCTGAAAGCCACCTGTATAGCCGTTTTACACCATTTCTCCAACTTACCTTAGGCTCCCAACCGGTTTTTACCGAAAAATCCGAAAAGTCACTTATATAAAATTTCTGATCCCCCGATCTCCATGGGGCATATATTTTGTTTGCTTCTGCACCGTCAAGTTCTGAAATAAAATCTATGGTTTCAAGCAGACTCACAGCGTTCTGTGGACCTCCGCCAATGTTAAACGCGTTTCCTTTTATATTTTCAATATTTTTAATTGCCAGCGCAAATGCATGTATTAAATCATCAACATATAGCACATCTCTTACCTGAAAACCATCACCAAAAAGCGTTATACCTTTTTTTTCCAGGTGGTTTATTACAAAGTGAGCAACCCATCCCTGATCTTCATTACCGAATTGATGGGGCCCGTACATGCAGCTCATTCTAAATACAACTGCAGGTAAGTTATAGATTCTTGCATAATCAAGAACATATTGTTCGCTTCCACCCTTTGAACACCCATAGGGACTATGGAAATCCAGATTTCTCCGTTCATTTATACCCTTCATTGCTTGTTCATCGATTGGAATATAACGCTTATTATCCTTTTGAAGCGCTAGATCACAAAGCTGACCGTATACTTTATTTGTTGAAGTGTAGAGAAGAAATTTGCATTTTTTACTTTTTCGCACTGATTCAAGTACATTAATCGTACCGCCGAGGTTCACATCGAAATCTTCTCTTGGGTCATTGATGCTCGTTGTTACTGCCACCTGTGCAGCTAAATGAAAAACAACTGAAGCACATTGAATACAACGGTTAAGATCTGAAGCATTTCTTACATCTGCAATTACCGGTTTAATTTTGTTTCCATGTTGTATACTCAACCACTCTAAATTGTCTTTTGATCCGTTCCGGGACAAATTGTCATAAATAATGACATCGTGGCCAGCCAATGCCAGTCGGTTACATAAATTAGTACCAATGAATCCTGCCCCTCCTGTTACAACAACAGGCCCTTGCAGATTTGTAAAAACCCCATTCATGACCAGAGCCCCCGTTCCACCAGTTCGGCATTAGCTTTTTCAATATTGTCTATTGCAATCTGACCCTCAAGCCATTCAGACATTTCGATAATACCCTGCTTAATGTCTACTTTTGGTCTATAGCCTAAAACATTTTTTGCAAGAGATATATCTGAGAAACAATGTCTTATATCTCCAGCTCTAAACTTTGCACTTATATGAGGCTCCACATCATTTTTTCCTAATACATCCATAAGCATTTGAGCTACTTCATTGATTGTAATTCTCTTTCCGGTCCCAATATTTAATACCTTGTCCTTTATATCAGATTTCAAGACAAGAGAGCATGCAGAAGCTACATCTTTAACACTAACAAAATCTCTGCTTTGATTTCCATCTTCAAAAATTACAGGTGATTTGCTATTTAACAACCTTGATGCAAAAATTGCCATTACCCCGGTGTAAGGGTTACTGAGTGCCTGGCGACTTCCATAAACATTAAAAAAACGCAAAGCTACTACCGGTATACTATAGGCTCTCCCCAGCATTAAACACATCCGTTCCTGATCGTACTTAGATAATGCATACAATGATGTAAGAGAGGGCTTTTTAGTTTCGGGGGTTGGAAGCGCTTTGAGTATGCAACCCGTATTGTCAACGGGATCCCACTGCGCATTCTTTAACTGCTCTGAGCAGCGCTCAACGTTTTCACTACACCCTCCATTAGTGCTTTCATAAAGACCTTCACCATATACGCTCATACTTGATGCAACAACCAGCTTTTCTATGTTTCTTCCTACCAAGCATTCAAGGAGAGTAGCTGTTCCGATATTGTTTATTTCGGTGTATCTTTGAATCTGATACATGCTCTGCCCCACCCCCACGGCAGCAGCAAAGTGGTACACAGCATCCACGCCCTCAAGAGCATATTTCAAACAGTCTTTGTCTCTTACATCACCATAAATAAACTGGACGTCTTTGCTTAGGTATGAAGGTACTTTTGCATCGGGACCATGCACCTGGGAACAGAGATTATCAAGTACCCTGACCCTATAGCCAGATCTCAATAACTCATCAGCGAGATGGGAACCAATGAAACCAGCTCCTCCGGTAATTAGCACTTGTTTACTCATAATAATCCCACCATCATTGTTGATCACTGTTAAATATTTCTATTTATTTCTTTTAATAGTTAATTCAACTTTACTTTAAGGTTGAATCAGAAACTCTGAACCTTTATTGCAATCAACTTTCGTGCCATATTGTAGACATAGTGAATTGTTTTTAAGGTAAGAAGGTAGAGGGCTAATGAACTATCTTTAGTTATAGACTGAAAGTTTTTTAGAGAACATCGTTAGGATCGTATTTCCTATTTTAAGAATGGTAAGAGCAATTAAGCAGCAGGGGTTATATATTTAAGTTGTGAGATTAAATCCCATTTCATCTCTACTTTGAGAAAAATTCTTCCAAACTATTTTGAATTGCTCCTCAGAAAGAGCTTCTCTAAGTGCTTCATAAAAATCAATTTCTTCGTAATCGATATGCCTGTCTATGAAATCTTTTACAATTCTAACCTTTGCACCCCAGCGCTTATGATTCTTTGGAACAGCTTTCATTTCAAAAAGCATTAGTCTAAAAAGGTAATGCTCTTCAATCAACTGATGAATTTCATCTGAACAGTCCACATTCTGATCCAAAAGGCCACGTAGAACCACTTCTTCAAATTTCATATGACTGCTCAACAGGTTATAGAATCGCTCAAAGAGCTTTTCTCTGATCCTAACAGTGCTGATTGCATGCTCTTCCATTTGAGAGAGAATAACACGTAAACGGCTATGCTCATCACTGAGCAGTCCGGATGACTGCATAGATATGCTACTCCTGGTAAAACAATGGTCACTCTGGGTTCAATTGGATTTTAAGCAACACTTATACCACCCCCACAATCTCTTTTTTACGTAGATTCTGCGATGTTTTTCAATTTCAATTTCCACTTTCGGGAAATTACTCCTTTTTTAATAAACCACGTCTATAAATCTGCCTGCTTCAATTCAATTCTATGATGGTTCGCATTTTGCTTTAAAAACATCTCACATCATTTTTGCACAAACCATACGCCCTGTAATAAAGGAGTTTAAATGAGGCTCAACAGTCTTGAGGACCTTCTTCAAAACCAGATATTAAAGTTATACAACTCCGAACTCCAAATATCCCAAATTCTTCCGGTTCTTACAGAAGCTTCCTATTCCTCTGATCTACGACAGACCTTTCTTGCCCATCTTCGCAGAACAGAGGAACAGATGAAAAGACTGGAAAAGGTGTTAAAAATATTGAATGTTGAACACGACGGTGAGTGGTGTATTGCTGCAGAGGGGCTCCTCAATGAATGCAAGGAACTGTTCAGAGTTGAAGCTGATCCTGCAGTCAAAGACACAGCCCTTATTTATGCTGCTCAGCGATTAACGCAGTACGAAGTGTCTTGTTATTGTGCCGCCCATACTTCCGCTCGCGAAATTGGTTATGATGAAGTGGCAGAAATACTTGAAGAGATTCTGGAAGAAGAGTGTGGGATAGACAAACAGCTTAATAGTCTTGCCAAAGGCGGTTTTTTTTCTATAGACTCAAAAACCGAGTAAGAAGGGAAACAAAAAAATGTCGGTTGAACTTATAACTCCTCAGTGGCTAATGAATAACCAAGGTAAAGAGGACCTAATCATTATCGATTCACAGCCCGACATCTATGATTACCTCTATGAGCATATTCCTGGCTCTATATACATCAGTGATAAATTATGGCGAAGCTGGGAAGATAATATACCAACTCGTTATCAACCAGAAGCGCTAATTGAGGAGATGCTTAGAAGATCTGGCATCCACTCTACCAGTACCGTTGTGGTGTATTCTTCTCAAGGTGCCTTCTCTAACTCCGGAGATGGTCTTGAAGGAGCAATGTGTTGCTATTCGCTCTTCCGGTATGGTGTAAAGAAAGTTTATTTTCTTAATGGCGGGTTAAGAGAATGGATAAAAGCTAACGGCAACTTAACCAGAGAATATCCTATGGTAAAAAAGGGGGATTTCAAAACTGCTATACAAAATGACCTGTTCCTAAGTTATAACCAGTTTCTTGAGCTAAAAGACCAAAACACATCTTTTATTGTTGATGTGCGCCCCCCCGCGTCATACGAAGAATCAGGCGTATGGGAAAAGCAGGGCCATATTCCCAAGGCAGTAAATATACCCTGGAAGACCTTTATGGATCATAATAATTCCTATCTTTTCCAAAGTGCAGAACACATTAGAAAAATGGTAACAGAACGGGGAGCAACAGAAGCTAAAACAATTATTTGTTATTGCGGAACAGGTCGTGAAGCGACAAACGCCTTTATTGCCTTCAAATGGATTCTAAACTATCCCAGAGTGTACCTCTATGAAGGGTCATTTACGGAGTGGTGTTCATATAAACAAAATCCAACAGTTATAGGTAAATCCCCCATCTAAAAAACAAGGAGGGTGCATGCTTGGCTGGTTAATACTTTTTCTTATCATTGCCATCATAGCAGGCATTTTGGGTTTCACCGGCATTGCTACAGCAGCAGCAGGAATCGCACAAATAATATTTTATCTCTTTATCATACTTCTTATAGTCTCTTTAGTAATATATGCCTCAAAAACGGGTAAAAAGGCTTAATTTTGGTCCGAAGTTACTAATAGAAAGACCCAGAGGTGCGTACAATCCTGAGACAATACCCCCTATCCTTTATTACCTCATTTGCGGTTATTAACCAAACACCCAAACGCCACATCTACAACTTGGCTTAAACCGGAGCCGAAACATATTTTATCAAACCCAGATCTTTCAACTATAAAAGGAATTGAATACATGGCAGTGCCTACAGGTCCAAGAGGAACTCGGGATTTTTATCCTGAAGATATGGCTTTTCAACAGTTTATCTTCGATTCATGGAGAAAAAGTAGCGAAAAATATGGTTTTGAGCAGTGCGAAGGTCCAATGTTTGAACATCTTGAGGTATATAGCAAAAAATCAGGAAACGAGATAGAAAAACAATTGTATTCTTTTGAGGACAAAGGTGGTCGCTCTCTTTCCCTTCGTCCAGAACTTACTCCCACCGTCGCTCGTATGGTTGCTTCCAGAGGTACAAATCTTAAACGTCCTGTACGATGGTACTCAATTCCCCGCCTATTCAGATACGAGAAGATGCAGAGAGGACGGTTACGGGAATTTTTTCAGCTCAATATGGATTTGCTTGGAATCGAAGACGTAAGTGCTGATGCGGAGCTCATAGCTGCTTCTATTTCTATGATGCGTGATTTTGGGTTCTCCTCACAGGACTTTAAGGCTCGCATATCCAGCCGTACCTTGCTGGAAGAGCTGTTTGAGAGCATTGGCATACCAAAAACCCGACATGGTGCGCTTTATGCTCTGTTGGATAAAAAACACAAAATACCATCTGATATCTACGATGTTGAATTGGAAAAAACGGTAGGAGATTGCTGCATCCGCGATAAAGTTAAAAATATTTTCTCTTTGGTTTCTTTGGATGAAGTCGAAGAAAAATTTGGTCTTTTACCTTCCGTAAAAAATTTAAAACATCTCTTTTCCCTGTTAAACTCATATGGGATGAAAGACTATACGGTTTTTGATATTGGGATTGTAAGAGGTCTGGCTTATTATACAGGTGTTGTCTTTGAATTGTTTGATGTAGATAAGAGCATGCGTGCTATAGCCGGGGGTGGACGTTATGATACCCTGATAAAACTATATGGCGGCCCACCAACTCCTGCGGTAGGATTTGCGGCCGGAGATGTAGTATTAGGTGACTTTTTGAAGGAAAAAGGAATCCAGCCTCCACTCCCACCAAGAAGTGATATATTCCTTGTATCTATTAATATTTCTTATGATGAAATAATTAAAACAGCACAAATACTAAGACAAAATTCAATAAGCTGCGAGTTCTCATTACGAGAGAATATCGCTGTGGGTAAACAACTAAAAGCAGCAAATGCCGCAAGAGCAAAATATGTGCTTTTCGTTGGAGGTGAGGAATACAACGAAGGCAAATTGAGACTAAAAGATATGGAAACAGGTTCCGAGGAGCTCTTTGTTAGTAGTGATTTAATTTCAATAATCCTTAAAAAACTCTAATTTCTAATCTGTGCAGTATAGGCTTTGACAGCTGTGCCATTTTTTTGCAGAGTTGATAGTTCTGTTTGAATTTCATTCATCCTTTTTCTTATATACTCTGCAGCTCTTTTATCCATCTCTACAATATATTCAATATGATTTTTGATTTCTCTTACAATAGGATTCTCCTGATCTTTTTCGTGTATATTACCTTTAAGCGGTTCTACTTTAGATAACAGATTTGATCTAAGATCAAGTAAGCACTGTAAATCCTCTTCGGTGGGTTCATAAAGAAACTCTTCAGTTAATTGTCTGATCTGCAAATAGCAGTCTCTAATCTGTTTTAAACATCCAACACTCATGTTTTAACCCCTTACGGTTAGCCCTGAAGATTCTTTCCTGCTTGCAGCCTGGGTTTTAACTTTTAAAGATGCTTCTGCCCATGCCGACCTGAGAGTTTCAAGATACCCCAGTACTTCAACCAATTTTTCTTTTTTACTCTTTACACTTGCATCTACAAGGGTTCGGAGCATATAATCGTATAACTTATAGAGATTAATCGCAACCTCTCCGACTTCTAAATTAAGAGAGCTTACCAGTTCAGTTATAGCATCCTGTACTTTAAACATATGGTTTGTTCTCTCTTCAAGTAATCTATAATCATCAAATTTCTCAAGTGCAAGTTTCGAATGCTTAATAGCAACATCATAAGCTATTATTATTAGTTTACCCTGATCAGCTGTATCTACACTCGTATTTTTATAAGCACTGTATCCCTGTTTCACTTTTACTCCCGGTTAAGCCATATTTCCCAATGTTTGCATCATGTTCATACTCTGAGATTGAAGCTGGCTCATTGCCTGCTCCATATCCGTAAACTGCCTTACCAGTCTGGCTCTATAACGTTCAATTCTGTCTTTAAGTTGATCTATTCTATTATCGGCATTTTTTATACTTCTTCGCCATGAATCTTGTCTTAAGCTTATCAATCCCTCATCAGAATTTGTTATACGGCTGACCGTATCATCCAGAGTACTTGAAAGTCCTTTGGATAAAGTAAATGTAGATTGCCCATCACCAATACTCCCCATGGGAGCCGTAATTGTCAGTCCTTTGGCAGGACCTTCATTAAATGAAACTACATCTCCAACTCTTCTTCTTGATGTAAACCATTCATCCGTTCCATCCAACCGTATTCTAAGGTGCTCATCATCAATCTCTTCGATAATATATTGTCCGCTCCTGGTATCATTACTACTTGTGCCCATAAACACCTGTTCATTGTCACTAATACCAGTAGTTACAAATAAGCGCATTACATCATCCAAATTCTCTTCTAAAGCCCTTGTAAACATATCCTGATCAAGCGATAGTTCACCTGATTTAGGATCAGTTTTAAGTCCTACCATAGTAAAATTTTGTAACGATGTATCAAAGAGATCAAATTGTTGACGAAAAGCTGAATTGACTTGGTTGAGTATATTATTTGCAGTCATATCTCCAGCCAAAGCACCTCGACGGGTATTACCTTCATCGGTTGGATCTCCCATTGTAGTCTCTCTTTTTACAAATCTCAATAAATCATTATATGAATTGATTAGATCTGTAAATTTTTCCTGTATTGTATCATGATCCCTGTCCAATGAAACAGTAACCCTTTCAGTACTTGTACCATGAATGTCAAGGGTTACGCCGGTGAGAAATCCGCTACTGGAATTAGTGCTGGATTTCATTGCAATTCCCTCAACACTAAAGTGAGCATCCTTACCCACATTCAAAACACCAGCTCCTGATACCCCTACAGCATCTATACCGATATCAATATCTGTTGAACCGAGAGAAAGAGAAGACATAGTAAGAGCTGAACTACCTGTAACCTTATCACTTATCAAAAGTTCACCATTCTCACTCACACTTACATCAACCATATCGTTATAGGTATGTTGTATGTGCTTTAATAAATCTTCAATAGTAGAGGAATCATTTTTAATAAAAGTACCCGAAACTGTATTGCCATTGTGGTCGGTACCCGAATAGGTAATCGACTCACCAACTACCAGAGATTCAAATTGTGATTCAATATCTAAAGATGAGCGAAGAACCTGATTTATATTTCCTTTATCTCCCTCAGCATTTACAATAATTCCTAAATCCTGCAGCGTAGTGCCAGAAATGTCTCTATATTCTATACCCTCAGAACCAGTATTTCGAGATGAAAGTATGAGACGATAATCATCATCACTAACTCTCATAACCGATGCATTCACATCCAAGGGTCGACCATCTTCATTAGTCGCATTATTGATCTTCATCCTAAGATCTTGAATAGTGTCGGTTTCATTTATAGTTATAGAAGCCCCGTCGACGCTTATTTCACCAACCCCAATTCCAAGCTCCGAAAGTGATGTATTTTGGCTTGTAACCCTTCCTGCAACACTGGCCATTTTCTCATATTCAGCAGTCTGAAATACCCTAACATCATAGCTTCCATCAACACTACCCGTTCCCCCTGAAATCGTAGCCACACTTTCGTTGGTTGAATGGGTATTAAATACATCAAATGAAGTTATCTTAGATAGTTCACTGGCTTTGGACTGAATATCTGAAAGTAGTCCCTGAAGACTGGAATAAGCATCAATTCTAACCTGATAGGCACTTTTATTCACTTCTACTGCGCGAACCTTGTCATACTCAATATTTACCAGCGATTCAATAATATAGCCAGTATCAATTCCTGATGGTCCGTTAATCGAGATGCCCATACTCTTACCCTCATTTAAGCTTCGTTTATTAATCCTTCTATCTTTATCGGTTTTTGCCGTTCAAAACTTAATAACTTTGTTACATTCCAATAAATACTATATATAATAATTGACTTTTTCTATCGTCTCTGCTATCTTTAAGTAATGAGCGATCGCAAACTTGGCTATATTATCCTTTCCTTTCTCCTGCTTTTTATCATAATCAGCATTGGGTATTTCTTCGGTTCAAGCACCTCAGGATACTCACTCAAAGTTTTTTTTGAAAAAAGTGGTGGTCTGAATCTCCATGACCCTGTATATATTAGCGGAGTTCAACGTGGTTCAGTGCAAAATATAACACCCACCAAATATGGTATTGTCACCGAAATTTATCTTGAAGACTCAATTAAACTGTTTGGGGACGTTGTAATAGAACTTTTACCTGAAGGATTAATGGGTCAAAGGATGATAAATATCTCTCCGGGTACCCCTAATTCAAAACATCTCTCAACAGACACTCTCCTCACAGGTTCGTTCAAAATGGGTCCACCGGAAGCTCTTGCCTATGTAGACACACTACATAAGATCGTAAAAAGCTTGTCCGATCTTAGCACTATTTTGCTCCTGGGCTCAGAAACCAGAAACTCCCTGATTGATGATTTTTCTAAAGCATGTCTAACCTTTGATACAATAATGATGAATTTAACAAGTTTTACTCAAAAAACAAATTCTGATATCAATTTAGCTATGGGGTCTTTTTCCGGAGCTTTAAATCAAGCAATGTTTCTTACTCAAAAGGCTTCATCTGTTACCCCTGAAACCTTGTTATCCCTATCTAACTTACTAAATAAAACCGAAACGCTTGTCAACCATATTGATGAACTATTGCACCTTGCTTCATCAGCAATCGAGCCTTTACAGGATCCTGATCCAATTATTGGGGCAGATGAGCTGGAAAGGATGAAAAAACAACTTCTATCAATCCGTGAGCAAGCTGAGATGATTAGAGCTTATGGACTACCACTGCGCATCAGATTTTGGTGAAAACTAAAAGCTTCATCTGCATTAAGCCCTTAATAGTTATGCCACACTGCAAAACAATAATTTCTGTATTTTTTTTTAAGTTTTAGAAATAAATAGCCCAGATTGATTCATCAAACGCAACCGTAACCTTTTGTCATTCGTTTTTTAATTTTTTTAGAATTTTTGCTTTGAAGATGTGACTATTGAATTTATATTCTTTTTGCAATTCTGATCACCTGTTTAATGTGGATAAACCTTTGTGGATAACTGGTGGAGATGGTGTTGATAAAGCGTGGAAAACTTGTTGAGACTACCAACCGAACTAACTTTTTCTCACTCTATCGCACTGTATTTCAAGAACTTGCAATTAATATTACATTTTTTCTGTTATTGCCGGTTTATATAGGCTTAATTTAATCATTTTTCTCCATGTCAATTTTAAGGTGTGTTGATAACATGTTGGCAGACAATCTATCTCAGGATTTACCAGTTACATCTCTTTGGCAAAACTGCCTCTCAAAAATACAACATAAAGTTGGACCTGCAAGTTATGAAACATGGTTTAGAACTACAGATCTCAAAGTTGGACCTAATGGAGATGTTTCCCTTCTGGTTCCAAATCAGTTTTTTGCGGATTTTATTGAGGAACATTTCTCCACTCTGATTTCAGAGGTATTAAAAGAGAACTCTGTAGAGGTTACCAGTCTTTCTTTTGTACCAACTGAAAAAGACTGGAAAATTGTACAGCCACTCACTGAAGAGCTAACTGAAACACAAGAGAGAAAAATTCCACATGTTGTTCAGAAAAATGATCAATTTCACCCAAATTATCGCTTTGAGAGCTATGTAGTTGGTGACAGCAACAGAATGGCTCATGCTGCGGCCCTTGCGGTAGCCGAAGCACCAGGTAAAACCACCTTCAACCCTCTTATTATCTATGGTGGCACCGGATTAGGAAAAACCCATCTGCTTCAGGCGATTGGTCATTTTGCACAAACTGAGGGAACAGCGGATAATGTTGTTTATCTTACCAGTGAAGAATTTACCAATCAGTACATTAATTATGTAGTGAACAAAAAAGATTCAACTTCATTTTATAAAAAGTTTTCTGATGTTGATCTGCTTTTAATAGACGACATTCAGTTCTTTAGTGGAAAACCGGGAACACAGAAGGAATTTTTTAGGATTTTTAACAAGCTTCTGCTCAATAACAAACAGATTGTTCTTTCTTCAGACAGACAGCCAGACAAGATTCCCGATATGATGGATCACATCATAAACCGATTCATGGGTGGACTTAATACCGACATTCAACCCCCTAATCTTGAAACCAGAATCGCAATACTTCGCAAAAAGGCAGAAACTGATGGTTTAATTCTTCCCGAAGAGGTACTTCAGTATATTGCCGGTCATATTACTTCAAACGTCAGAGAACTTGAAGGCACTTTGATAAAACTCATTGCGTCCTCCTCTTTTACTGGTAGAGATATCACGTTAGATGTAGCAAAGCAGTTATGCGGAGATGCCATCTCAAGCAAAGAAGAACGGCTTTCAATAAAATTCATTCAGCAAAAAACTGCTGAGGAGTTCTCAATCAGCGCAAATCAGTTTGCCGCTCATACACGCAAAAAAGAAGTTGCTCTTCCCCGCTCTGTAGCTATGTATCTTTGCAAAAAATGGACACGACAATCACTTAGAAGTATAGGGCTTGAATTTGGTGGACGCGATTACTCCACTGTTATCCATTCATTTAAGAAAATCGAAGCTGAATTAGAGAAAAACAACGATTTAAAAGCACGAGTGAATGCAATAGAGCAAATCCTTGAAGGACATGGTTAAGCCTCTCTGTTAACCGATATTTTCATTCCATTGCCTAAGGGACTCTAAAGCTCTGCTGCACAGGAGTTCCTTTTTCCTCTTTTTTCCATCTCTTTTCTTAAATAGTTCCTGAGATAGAGGTGGGAAAAGCCCAAAGTGAATATTTGATGGCGAAAAAGGTTCCTGTGTTGATGAAGTAACGTGCCTGAGCATGGCTCCAAGGGCAGTCTCTTGTGGTGCAGGAGGCAATATTTCACCATCCAGTTTTGCTTTTGCAAATAAAGCGGCCATATGTCCGGTCGCAATACTTTCGGTATAGCCTTCGTTACCACACATCTGACCAGCCATAAAGAGATGAGGATATTTTTTTAAAGACAGATTATAGTTAAGTAATTTTGGTGAGTCCACATAAGTATTTCTATGTATACTTCCAAACCGAAGGAACTCTGCATTCTCAAGCCCCGGAATCATTCTGAACACAATTTTTTGTTGAGGAACTGTCAACCTGGTTTGAAACCCGACCATATTGTAACTATCGCCCCCTGCATCTTCCTTCCTAAGTTGACACAATGCATAGGGACGTTTTCCTGTGCGGGGATCCACAAATCCAACAGGACGTAATGGACCGAAAGCCAAACATTTATACCCCCGCTCAGCCATAACTTCAACCGGTAAACAAGCCTCAAAAAAGCGCATGCTTTCAAACTCTCTGGCATTGGTACGATCGGCGTCCCTGAGTGCAGTATAGAAGGAATTATACTCTTCTTCTGAAAAAGGGCAGTTTAAATAATCCTTGTTTTCTGCATCTCTTCTTGAAGCATGAAAGGCTACACTCATATCTATAGAGTCTGCATCGATTATTGGTGCAATTGCATCGTAGAAATGAAGTTTTGTTGAAGATACATTTTCCTGTATCCAGGATGTCAGTTTTTGAGAAGCAAGAGGGCCTGCAGCTACAATACACGGCGCCCCATTAACAGGAAGTGAAGTTATCTCTTTTCGTATGAGATCTATTCGTGGCTCCTGCTCAATCAAATCTAAAACATATTTAGAAAAATGCTCACGGTTAACTGCAAGTGCAGCTCCAGCGGGAACAGCGGTCTCTTTGGCCGCTTTAATCACAGGACTCCGAAGTTCAATAAGTTCTTCTTTAAGCAAACCATGCGCAGAAGGTGGCTCTTTAGCTTTAAAAGAGTTTGAACACACAAGTTCAGCAGGCATTTGAGTCTTGTGAGCCGGAGATATGAAATGGGGTCTGGCTTCAAACAGGGTTACATTTACCCCCATTGAAGCCAACACCAATGCAGCTTCCGATCCAGCCAAACCGGCTCCAACAACTGTAACCCGATTTTCCGCAATCATCTACTTTTCCTGCTGAAGCTGTTCTGTTGAGGTTGTCTCTGTAGTAGTTTCACCTTCTTCAGGGTATTCAACTTTGCAGGAAAGACAGCGTAGAAAAACACCCTTCCTTTTGTTTTCTTTTCTTACCAGGATTGGATACCCGCATTTTTCACATTTTTTATCAACGGGTGGGTCCCAGGAAGCAAACGTACAATTTGGATAATTGCTGCAACCAAAAAATACTTTACCTCTTCTGGTCTTACGCTGCACAATCGCTCCGTCGCACCCTTCCTGCGGACAGGTAACCCCTGTAGAGATGGAACGGGTATTTTTACAATCCGGATACTTTGAACACCCAAGAAACTTGTTGCCCTTAATGGACAGCACCACCATTGGTGAACCACATTTATCACACTTTTCATCGGTTGTTTCGACTTCAATCTTTTCCAGTGGCTCAGTATACTTACAGGATGGGAAACCCTGACAAGCAAGGAATTTACCATTCCTACTCCATTTAACAACCAGCGGATGCTCCTGGCATTCTGGACACGTTCTGTCAGTTACTTCCTGATTCTGTGCACGAAGATCCTTTATATTCTTACGCACATCATTTAATCTATCTGCAAACGGGCTGTAAAACTCTTTTAACACATTCACCCACTCGGCATTACCTTCTTCAATGTTATCAAGAGTTGATTCCATATCTGCGGTGAAATGAACATCGAATATCTTGGGAAATTCCCGGATAAGAATATTCTTTACCATGTACCCTATTTCTGTAGGTTTAAACCGTCTGCTTTCAACTTCAGTATATTTACGTCTTTTTAGCGTATCAATAATTTGAGCATAGGTACTCGGTCTGCCAATCCCTTTGTCTTCTAATTCCCGCACAAGTGATGCTTCGGTGTACCTTGGTGGTGGCTGGGTAAAGTGTTGCTTATCAGAAAGAGCTTTCAGTGCTGGCTTGTCATCAACCTTAAGAACTGGTATTTTTTCATCCTGTTTATCACTACTTTCCGACGATTCATCTACACTTTCATCATAAAGAGCGAGAAAACCATCAAATTTCATTATGGAACCATTAGCTCTGAGAACACATTTATCACCGTCTATATCAACCCTTGTTGAATCGAAAAGAGCATTTTCCATCTGTGACGCCAAAAATCTTTTCCAAATTAGTTCATAAAGTCTGAATTGATCTTTGGTTAAAAACTGTTTTACCTTTTCAGGAGCTAAATCGGGCTGTACCTGAGAGGGTCGAATAGCTTCGTGAGCATCCTGAGCATTTTTGTTTTTTCCATACAGACGCGGAGCCGAAGGAAGATGTTTTTCGGTAAACATCGTCGCTATCAGCGATCTTGCGTCATTTAAGGCCTCGGTCGCAATACGTGTTGAGTCTGTACGCATATAGGTGATAAGACCCATAGAGCCAAGATGCCCAAGTTCTAAACCTTCATAGAGTTGCTGTGCAATCATCATTGTTTTTGCTGCGCTGAAATTCAGTTTCCGGGAAGCTTCCTGTTGCAAAGTACTTGTAATAAAGGGAGGGTATGGCTTCCTTTTCTTTTCAGTTTTCTGAACATCTATGACCTTGAATTCTGCCCTTTTAAGTCGATCTATCGTTGATTTTGCAGCAGTTTCATCGGGTAGTAATGGTTTGTCAACATTTGAGGCCTTGCGCCCTTCAATAGAAACAAGTTTAGCAGAAAACTGAGTCTTATCATACTCGAAAGTACCATGAATGGACCAGTACTCTTTCTTCTCAAAAGCGTTTATTTCATCTTCACGTTCACAGATAAGGCGCAATGCAACAGACTGCACGCGTCCTGCACTTAATCCCCTAAAAACGGTTCTCCAAAGAATGGGTGATACCTGATAACCAACAATTCGGTCCAGTATCCTACGCGCCTGCTGTGCGTTAACTTTGTTCATATCAATTTGATGAGGATCATCGAACGCAGAAAGCACAGCCCTCTTGGTTATCTCATTGAACATGACCCGTTTGATATTTCCATTTTCTTTTGCTATACTTTGAGCCACATGCCAGGCAATAGCTTCCCCTTCACGGTCAGGGTCAGGAGCAAGATAGATATCATCAGCCTTTGCAGCTTCATCCTTTAACTCACGTAAAACACGCCTTTTGCCTTTAGATGGGGTGTATTTAGGCTTAAAATCTCGCTCTATGTCCACCCCCAGTTCTTTTTCGGGCAGATCAATTATGTGACCCATCGTTGCTCTCACAGCAAAATCTTTTCCAAGATATTTGGATATCGTTTTACACTTTGCTGGAGACTCAACAACAACCAAATGTTTCGCCATAGTAGTTATTCCTTAGGTTACTTAACAGTCAGCCACTTTATCTGTTTGGATGAAATGTGTGCCGCCGTTCTTTTCACTTTTATAAATTTCATTTTTAGTGTTTGAAATGACGCATTCCTGTAAAAATCATTGCTATTCCAAACCTGTTACAGGCATCAATTACTTCATTATCCCTTTTTGATCCACCGGGTTGGATTATATACTTAATACCTGCAGCGTGTGCTTGCTCTACCGAGTCTGCAAATGGGAAAAAAGCATCTGAGGCAAGAACAAAATCTCCAAATTCACTAAATTCCTGATTAACCGGGATATCTTTTGATAATTCCTTATAATCACAGGACAGGTTTTCCCTTGCCTTGCTCAGCGCAAGTTTTCTGAGACTATCGACTCTGTTGGGTTGTCCTGCACCCATTCCCGTAATACGAAATTGCCCCCTTTTATATTCTTGGGCAAGTACAATTGCATTGGATTTGACATGTTTAGCCCCTTTCCATGCAAATTGAGCTAGTTTCTCTTTTTCCCCAGGAAAGTTATTTTCTGTTACACACTCCCAGTTTTTGAAGAGTACGTCATCAACACTCTGTCTCAGAAGACCACCCCGGATATGTTTTAAAACATAATCGTTGTCTTGCTTTTCTCCCAGAGGGTTTTCCAAAGCCAAAATTCGTAATGATGAGCTCTTTTGTTTTAAAAAATCTAATGCTTCTTTGGAAAAATCGGGAGCAATCAAAACCTCAACAAAGCGCCCTGAAAATACTTCAGCAACCTCTCGATCCACCGCTTTGCTCAGGGCAACGACACTGCCAAATGCAGAAACCGGGTCACCTGACCAGGCTGCTTCAAGTGCTTCTAAAATTGTTTCACCTGTAGCATACCCACAAGGATTGGTGTGCTTAATGATTGCCGCAGCAGGTTGATCACCAAGTTCCCTCACTGCCTCAAGAGCAGCATCAGTATCCACGATGTTATTGTAAGAGAGTTCCTTACCAGTAAGCTGCTTGGCTTCTGCTACGCAACCAGCTCTACCCATTCGGGGATCCTTATAGAAACTTGCGCTCTGGTGAGGATTTTCACCATACCTAAGTTTAACTCCGTTTCCATATTTTAAACGCAGGACTTCCTCCTGAAGATATACTTCTGAAAGATAGGTATCTATGGCAGAGTCGTAGTCAGCAGTGTGCCTGAAAGCTTTTACTGCAAGTTTTTTTCGGCTTTCAAAAGAAATGGTGCCGTTTTCATCAAGCTCATCAATAATATCGCAATAATCACAGGGGTCAACAACAACAGTAACATAGGCATGGTTTTTTGCAGAACTTCTAACCATTGTCGGACCACCTATATCTATGTTTTCTATTGCGTCCTCAATTCTAACATCTTCCCTTGCAACAGTTTTCTCAAATGGATAAAGATTAACTACGACAAGATCAATCTGTTTAATTCCATTCTCTTTCATCTCAGTGATATGGGTCGAATTGTCTCTTACAGCCAGTATTCCACCATGAATGCGGGGGTGAAGAGTCTTAACTCTACCATCCATTATTTCAGGATGGCCTGTATAACTGTCCACAGAAACAACGTCTACACCGCTTTCTTTCAGTTTCTTCCAAGTGCCACCGGTTGAGAGTATCTCCACACCCTTTTCTGCAAGGGCTTTTGCAAACTCCACAACACCGCTTTTGTCCGAAACACTTATCAAAGCTCTGTTTATTTTAATCGGCCCCATCTTCTCCTACCTAAATAGATTGAAATACGTAATATATATAGAATAGAACCTACAAAATGCTATTTGTACTGTTTTGATGCAAAAGAATTAAGAAATCTAGGGTAAGTCAGGGGATTAGCATCTCTAAAAAAGTAAATACCCTCAGGTCTTTTTGTGATCCTGAGGGTATTATCACCAATCCAGTATAAAATAAACACTAATCAATGATTGTAGAGAAGACCTCTGCTTTTCTGTTTCCGATAAGACGAATCAGCCACAGTCCACTGGAAAGATCATTTACGCTTAATCGTGAATGAGTTACCCTTCCACTATGAACGATTCGTCCATTGGGTCTTAATAACTCATAACCAGTAAATTGATGCGATTCAGGTAACAAAATCTCTAATCCCCTCCGATTAGAAACAATCCTTACAGAGTTATTGTTTCTTTGCCGCATCCTGTAAGCAGAAGTATTTTGGGAACTAAATGCAATCCAGTTAATATTGAACAATCCGTGGGCATCTCCACTAAACGCAAGCCTGAGCATATGCTCACCCTCAGGAAGTTCTAACGTTGTACTTATAGTTTCCCAACTCTGCCATCCACCGGTAGTTGAGACATCAACAACCCCAAGTTCATTGTCACCAATCAGAAAGGTGATAGTTCCCCCCTCTGTTTCAGTCGCGACTCTAAGATCAACATCATATACACCTGCTCTTTCTACCCTAAGCTGGTACTCAGCCCAATCTCCTCCATCGATATATCCTATATTTTCTCCCCCACCGGCATCTTCTGTTGACTCTGTTTGAATTCCTGACATATTGACAAAGTCTTGAACCTGAAGTGTACCGGGTATGTTGTATAAAGAACCAGGGTCACCGGGATCGTCACCGGGATCGTCACCGGGATCGTCACCGGGATCGTCACCGGGATCGTCACCGGGATGCCCCCCATGATGGATCTGAAAATCCAACCAATTAATATTAAACAATCCATAGGCATCCCCGTTGAAAGCCAGTCGTAGTGTATGTTCACCCTGGGGTAGTTCTAATGTTGTGCTTATAGTCTCCCAACTCTGCCACCCCCCGGTAGTTGAAACATTTACGCTTCCAAGCTCATTACCACCAATCAGAAAAGCAACTGTCCCCCCTTCACTTTCAGTGGCAACTCTAAGCTCAACATTGTAAGTTCCTGCATTATGAATAACTAATTGGTATTCAGCCCAGTCTCCATCATCGATATAGGCAATATTGTCCCCTCCTCCGGCATCTGATGTTGACTCAGTTACAATTCCAGACATGGAATGGAAATGTTGGGCCTGAACAGTACCAGGTATACTGTGTGTGGCGGGGGCACCTGGATCGTCACCTGGATCGTCACCTGGATCGTCACCTGGATCGTCACCTGGATCGTCACCTGGATCGTCACCTGGATCGTCACCTGGATCGTCACCCGGGTCAGGGTAGTCATAATCCTGAGCATACTCAATAAGTTTATTTCTAATAAAGTTTCCGGATGTACTTAGGTCACCTACATTCCATCCGCCCTGAGAACCAGGCGTATTGAGTATAGATGAGCTTTCGGTAAGATGGTGTACAGACCAGTTACACCAGCTAATATGATTTCGATCCATCCAGGCCAACCACTCTTCTGTTTCAGAAATATAAACCTGCCGATCATCTTCACCTCCGCCGCATGCTGCGGTTGTTCCCCATTCCGTAACAAACAGGGCAACATCTCTGTTTAGAGCTTCGTCTGCGAACCCTCTGTGAGTACTGCCATGTGTACCGGCATAAAAATGAAGCGTATAAGCCACATTGTCATCCATTGTAATAGGGTTTTCTGCGGCAATATCCACTCTTTGACTCCAGGTTGGAGTGCCTGCAACGATAAGATTTTGGGCACCCTCTTCTCTTATAACCTCTATTACTTCTTCAAAGTAGGGTTTAAGCTCATAGTTCCAGTAATCTTTATGCTCAGTATACTCTTTAGACTCGATGGGTTCATTTAGTGGTTCATAAATTAAATTAGGTACATCACTGTACTCAGACGCGATAGTTCGAAAAAAATCTTTTGCACCATCCAGTATATCCTTTGGCTCTTGGTCATCAGCATCGTAGGCATGGAAATCGACTATCACATATATCCCTCGGTCGATTGCAGCATCTATTACATTTCTAGCAAGATTTAATTGACCTTCCCTCTGCTCCGGATCCATGAAGCCATCTAACCTTTCACGGGTCCTGGCAGCAATAGCAGCTCTAACAACTGTGGATTTCCAGTCATCAACAAGGGTATTTACAACATTTTGATTATAGTAGTCTTCCCCCCCCCAGATACTCCAGTAAAGACTCATTCCCCGAAGCTGCACAGGTTGGCTGTGTTCCCCAACAATCCTGTTTCCATCGACACGGAGCATTCCATGGTGATCTACAGGATTAGCGGGCTGTGAGAAGGCCAATGCCAGTGAAATTAAAATTAAAAGTATACTTTTCCTTAGTAGTAGAGTTTTTTTCATCAAATACCTCTTGATCGATCAAAGCTAAATTGCATTCTTATTGTTCTATATACTTGGTAGAAAAAAAGACTGTTAAGGTTTGTTGTTATTTCTATATATTCGTAGACTGTAGTTTTGAACCACATATGCATGATGAGTGGATCGGTTTTATTATGAGCATGGAATTTCCAACACAATTTACAGTAGACAGTGTTCATTTAAAACTTATGTCCAATTCAACCAGTCGATTACATGTATAAAAAAATGCCCCAGAAAATTATCTGAGGCATTACAATGTATAAAGAATTATTGAAATTTATCTGTCTATAACAGCAGAGAAGACTTCAGACTTTGCTGGACCATTGAGACGTATAAACCATAATCCTTTAGCCAGATTATTGATCCTGAGATTGGTTTTATTCAGTGATCCACTGGAAACGACTCTTCCATTTGGTCTGAGAAGTTCATAACCTGTAAATTGATGAGATTGAGGAAGCGTAAGGTTTAGTTCTCCACCTGACACAGCGACATTTACCTTAGTCTGATTAACATTTCTTGTTCTTAAAACAGAAGTAGAGGGCTTGATATCAATCCAGTTGATATTATACAGGCCTGAGGCTATACCTCTAAAATCCAATCTTAACATATGATTTCCGGCAGGCAACTCAAGTGTAGTTGAGAAAATATCCCAGTCTTGATACCCTCCAGTTCTAATTATCCTCACTTCTCCTAACGTATCATTTCCAATTGAAAAGTCCACCCATCCAGCGACTTCTGTTGCCGCTCTTATATCCACCTTATAATTACCAGCTTCATTCACCGAAATTTCGTACTCAGCCCAATTACCATTATTTATGTTAGCAATGTTTTTATCACCGCTTTCATCTTCTGTATCTTCAACTCTTATACCATCCATTTCGGTGTAATTTTGTGCCTGAATTCTTCCGGGAATATCAAAAACCTGTGGATCATGAAAGACTGTGTCAGGACCTGCGGGAAGTTCCCAGTTTTGACTATAATCACGTAAAGTTTCTCTAATAAATCGACCGGATTCACTCAACTGACTTACACTCCAACCACCTTCCGCACCACCAGAGTTTAGAATCGCTGATAGTTCTCCTAAGTTTTGTACTGACCAGTTGCACCAACTTATGTGCAGATTATCCATCCAATCAAACCACCTTCTTGTTTCTTCAATATAGACCTGTGGATTATGATAGTCGTTATCCGGATCTGGTCTTCCCCCATTTGCATGCGTTGTTCCCCATTCAGATACAAACAATGGTATTCTTGCGTTAAGCGTGGCGCTCCAAGCGCTTGTCCTGAGTGAACTACCGTGTGTTCCTGCATAGAAATGCAATACATATGCAACGTTGTGATCATCAAGAGGGTTTTGAGCAGCAACATCAACCCTCTGACACCATTCAGGTGTTCCCACCAGAACAAGATTATCCGAGTGTTGCCTAATTGCAGCGATGACATTTTCATGATATGGTTTAAGTTCATGATCCCAGTATCCCTGAGCATCCCTGCCTTGATTAGAACGAATTGGCTCATTTAAAATTTCGAATATTACGTTTGGTTTATCTCCATACTCTTGTGCTATGGTGGTGAAAAAATCTATTGCGTATGATTCAATTTCGCTTACATTTTGGGCCTGTGTATCATAAGCATGAAAATCGACTACGACATAAACATTATTGGCAATAGCTGCATCTATAACCGCTCTTGCAAGGTTTAACTGGTACTCTCTATCACTTGGATTATCGGAAGCGATGCCAACTCTGCCACTTGTTGTTCTGGCAGCAATTGCCGCCCTTATAACGGTTATTTTCCAGTCATTAACCAGAGTATTTACCACATTTTCATTATAATAAGCATCTCCGCTTCCCCAATGCCCTAAACTCCAATACAAACTCATGCCTCTTAACTGTGCAGGTCGTCCATGGTTCATACCAATGATTTTGTTATCATCAACTCTGAGATGCCCATGGACATCAACAGGATTTTCCTGCGCAAAAGCGGAGGACAGGGCGATAATTAAGCTCAAAACTAAAAATTTCAGATTAACAACTCTCATCTAAAATGCCTCCATATTAATCGATTAAGTTAATTGTGTTAATTGCTATAGTTCGGTAATATAAGATATACTACTATAGTATGGTAGAAAAAAAGCCGATGTAGGTTTATGAAATCGGCTTTATTTATTAAGGTTTTGTTATAATATTGCTATTTAACACCATTAAATACTTCTTTTAGGTGTCGATCATTTGGTGGTTTAGATAGCAGGCTAAAAACAATGGTAAAAATGGTTGAAACCGGCAATGCCACAACTATTGGATCAACATTCTGAAGCCATGGACTTGAGGCCAAACTGTCCACTCCAAACAAGGCATTACACAATCCAAGAGGTTGAGACTCTCTTATATGAATAAAAGTAATCCAAAAGGAGCTGGTCAAAAGACCACTTATAAAACAAGCCTTTGCACCTGTTTTAGTAATTCTTTTGGAAAAAAGAGCCCCTACGTAGAGAGGTAGAAATGTTGCAGCACAGAGCCCAAAAAATATTGCCGTTCCAATCGCAACTATGGCAGAACCCTGTTCAAAAAACTGCGGTAAGCCCCAGGCTAAGAAAGTACTAGCTAAAATAGTAATAATCATAGCTACTTTTGTAGTGAGCACAGAACTTTTTGTCTTTATTCCCAAACCCAACTCGACAAAATCACGACCGAAGGCACTTCCCATAGCATGAAATTGTGAACAAAGTGTGGTCATAGCTGCGGCAAGAAGGGTCACCATGAAAATTGCAGTAAACCAGGGGGGCATAGCCATATTTATAAACATAGGGATTATATTATCGGTTCTATTTTGAACAGCTTCTATTGACACCTTACCAACTTCTCTTTCAAAATAAGCGTTGCTCAGTGCCCCGACTATAAATGATACCCCAACCATCATTAGAATAAACACACCACCTACAAGAACAGCCCTGTTGAGTTCACGATTACTCTTTACAGTCATAAACCTGACGATTAACTGAGGTTGAGCAAGCACCCCTATTCCTACACCTATAGTTATAGTTGAAACAAGCTGCCACCAGAACACAGAGCCTATTCTGGGCATAGAGGTCCAGCCGGTATGTCCGGATGACCCGAAAATATCTACTGCCCGTTCTTTTAAACCGGACAAACTACTGTGAGCTTCAGTTACTCCACCAAATTGAGAGTAAGTAAAAATGAGCAGAATAAACATTCCTAAAAACATTACTACTCCCTGAAATGCATCTGCGTACATCACCCCCTTTAATCCGCCCATTATTACATAAACCGAAACAATGGATACAAAAAACATCAGTGCTATGTCATAATTTATTCCAAGAGTCTCTGTTATAAACTGAGTACCGCCAATAATCACAGATCCTGCATACAGTGGCATTGCAATAAAAATTAGCAGAGCTGAAGAGATATGCAAAAATTTTGACTGGAAACGTTTTCCAATAAACTCGGGAAAGGTATGAACATCCATATTGTGCCCTATTTTTCTTGTACGCTTCCCAAATATCACAAATGCTATAAATATACCCACGAAGATGTTAAGAAATGTGAGCCACAAAATTCCCATCCCAT
Source organism: Chitinispirillales bacterium ANBcel5 (assembly GCA_029688955.1). NCBI lineage: Bacteria > Pseudomonadati > Fibrobacterota > Chitinispirillia > Chitinispirillales > Chitinispirillaceae > Cellulosispirillum > Cellulosispirillum alkaliphilum. The sequence goes on from JARUKZ010000015.1 coordinate 46,854, forward strand.
ACACTGCGGCCGCTCCGCCAAACCCAATGATAGCCGCAGTGCTAATAAATGTAGCACCATAACTTAAGGCCATAATAACAGGATGAGCTTTTCGACCGGCGAGGAGATAATCTGAGGCATTTCTTGTTCCTCTGTAACCAAGAAATGCCAGGAAAGCATTTATAACAACAAAAATCAGTACAATTGATCCAAGAAGAAAAAGATTCACCTTAGCCTCCCACTTTCCATTAATTCCGGCTCATGTTGCTCCCACCTAATTTCCTCTTCAATCTCCACTTTCTCGTTTTCATCACCTGGCTTATTCCAGTTTATTATTCCATATGCCACACATAGCAGCGCTGAGAGAATCGAAAAGAGATAGGCCAGTAACACTCCCGTTCCTTCAATACCCATAAACATCTTTAATCTCCTTGTAGTGCACCCGATTTATATATTCCATTTTTAAGCATCGACAGAATTGTGTCCCACTCATTTAAATACACCTCTCTAAGCTGATCCATGTTTTGATCAGTAGAAAGGTTGCAAACAAAGTCATTTCTGGTTTTCATCAAAAACCATCGCAAAATATCAAGCATACTCTCAAAAGAATAAGCAAGATAATCAGTTTCGATATTAGTAAAAAGCTTTTCAAAATGGTTTAAAAATATTGCATGGACCTTGTCCCCGATGTCTGGGTGGGGTATTTGATTACATTTTACTATAAACAGAATCATTTCAGGGTTTTGAATATAAAATTCGATTGCCACCGAAGCTACAAATCTAAATCTCTGCAAAATATCGGGGGGTAATTGTTTGTTTTCTGAAGAAATTACCTTATCGATAAATTTATATAGTTTTGTATAGACATATTCAACTATAAATAAAAAAAGTTCCTCTTTGTGGCTTATATATTCGTACAAACCACCTTTTGATATTCCTGCTCTTTTTACAATACGATCTGTAGAGGACTGCTCATAACCGTACTTACTGAATTCTTCAACACAGCTATTTATTATTCTTAAGCGCTTAGATTCCCGGAGATTAAAAAATGCTTTTTTCACTTACCTCACCAACTTGTAAACAGAAGCCGACCAGGCGGTCGGTTAAATAAACATAGCCTATAAGATAATTTGTGTCAAAAAAGCTGTCCACCACATTCTCTTGATTCTTCTTATAGCTAATTGGGAACTGATTTAATTTTTAAGTATTGAACCACTACTAATCGTCTTACTCATCTTCCTCTCTAATATTCCCGTTTCGGGAAAGAGCAACAGCTACAGCCCGGCTTTGGGGAAAATGAGATAATACGATCATAATAATAGAGGTTATGGGGACACTAAAAAGCATTCCAGATACCCCCCAAAGTCTTCCCCATAATGCCAAAGATAGCAGAATTACCAGAGGGCTTAAGTTTAATCTGTCACCCATAAATCTTGGCTCCAGAAAGCTTCCCATAAGCTGCTGAATAGTTGTAACACCTATAATCACGATCAGAAAAGGTCTAAAGTCCTCAAATTGCAGCAGAGCTAAAATTGAGGGGAAAATGGTGGCAATAATAGACCCTATGGTGGGGATGAAATTGAGAAGAAAAATGGTGAAAGCCCAGAAGCTGGCAAAATCAAGTCCAACAATAATAAATATCACATAACTTAAAAGGCTTGTTGTGAGGCTTGTAAGTGTTTTTATTCCAAGATACATCCTGATATCAGCATCTATTCGGGCTATAAGCCTGCTTACTTCCTTTTGCCGTTTTGGATTTTTAATTAGAGCAAGAAATTTTGGTGTAAAACTTCTTTGCTCCAGAAATAGAAACAGAAGGTAAATAATAACAATACCTCCCCTGGAAATAAATCCAGTGACCCCTCTTGCCATTGGGGTAGCCATTGCAGCAAAATTAACATCTCTAATTAGCTGTCTTACAGTAAGTGGTTCATCCAATTGCAAAAAACTAAATATTTTTCCTATTACCTGTTCAAGGTTTCGCTGATAAGTGGGCGCCATTGACACCACATCAAGGATATTATTGTAAACCAAATTAATAACCAGTGTTAGAACAGCTGCTATAGTAAGTAATGATGAAAGGAATGCAACAGCATGCGGTAAACGTTTTCTCCTCCAAAGGGGAATTTTTTCATATACCTCAGTAAGCACATTTATCAGATACCAAATAAATACAGCGAGAAATAATGGAATTAGAAGGCTTTTCCCTACCGATAAAACATATAATGAAGCAGCTATCACGAAAATATAAAAAATCAAATTTAAATTAAATCTTCCATCTCCGGGAAACTTCACCAGTGTTTCGGGTTCTTTTAAATGTGACATGTTTATCCTGATTGGGGTTGGCTTTTAACAGCAGATCAGACAATAGTTTAGATCGTAAAAATAGTGTTCTTGTATCAAGAAATCAACAATATGTCCCAAAATTAATGAAATGTTCATCTATTTAAACTGGAATTTATGTATAAAAATATTGTTCTGTAGGTTTTAGATAAAAAAAAAGCATTTTTTTCTTAACAAAATGCTTAAGCATAATTTATTTAACATGATAAATAGTTTTATTAAAACAATGGGCATATCTTTAAATGAATAAAATAATAATACTTATCCTCTCTCTTATTCATTTGACCTCAGCAGCTCCATTTCTTTTATCTGAGGATACTAACCTCTTTAGCGAAAACATTTACTTCTATATTGATACAACTGCATCTCAAAACATTGATGATATTGAGCGGGTACAACTAAAGGGTAAGTTTTCTCCAGCTAACCCTACTATTAATTTGGGATACACAACGAGTGCTCTATGGCTAAAAATGACGGTAAAGAATAATACTGAGAAATCTGGTAAGTGGTTGTTCGAAATAGGTGTTCCTTCACTACATCACGTAACCTTTTATTATCCCGATAAAAGAGGTGGTTACAAAACCTACGAATCAGGCCTGGTGGTTCCACGCAAAATCAGAGAAAACTCATTCACAAATCCTGTTTTACCGCTTGAGCTAGCAAGGGGTGATCAGGTTACATTCTTTACGCAAATATTGTCTGAGAGTGCACTAACCTTTCCAGTTTTTCTCCATTCAGAGAGCGACTTTCTTTTTAAAGAACGCAATGTACAGACCTTTCTGGGTTTTTATTTCGGTGCCCTTTTTGTAATTATCGTTTTCAGCTTTTTTATATTTATAAAAATTGGTACAAAATACTATCTCTATTATATTCTGTTTATTGGAGGACTTGCTATAGGACAGATGCTTTTAGTGTATGGTAACGCATTTGACTATTTTAGTTTTGTTATTCCCGGTAAATTACTACCTTTTTTAAGTCTTGCAAGTTTCATTTCCGCAGTTTTTGGTGTAATCTTTTCAAGATGCTTACTTAATTCTTACAGGTACACACCTGTACTGGATAGAATTCTTAAAATTGTATGCGGTTTAACAGTAATCAGTGGAACAGTTTCCGTTTTTATTTCCTTCTCCTGGTCAGCTAAACTGCTCGGTATAGTAAACATTGTTGCTTCTTTTATACTAATGATTGTAGCTATTATTAGCTGCAAAAAAGGTTATAAGCCATCAATGTATTACCTGTTTGCGGGAACACTCTCCCTTTTGGGATTCATTCTCTATAACCTGATGTATACTTTTGATATAGTACCATTTTCAATTGCACTATATTTTCTCCCAAATGTAGGTGTAATCGCCACTGCGATTCTTCTTCCTGTAGCAATTGTTCAAAAGGTTAAACTTTCTGAAGAACAGAAACGCAAGGCCCAAATCCAACTCATCGACGAACAACAAAAATCCATGAGCAAGCTTAAGGAATTGAATTCAGCGTTGGAACGTTTTGTGCCAACACGTTTTCTTTCACTACTTGGAAGAAATAATATAGCAGAAGTGTCGCTTGGGGATCAGTGCAAATGCACTATGACTGTGCTCTTTTCAGATATTCGCTCCTTTTCCACTATTTCAGAACAATTAAGCCCAACTGAAAGCTTTGAATTTTTAAACCAGTATCTGAGTGGAATAGGTCCAGTCGTGAGAAAACATGGTGGGTTTATAGACAAATACTATGGTGATGGAATAATGGCGCTTTTTCCGGATAATGCGGCAGATGCGGTCTCCGCTGCCATTGAGATACAAAAATATGTAGAAACGTTCAATGATAGGTTTAGTAATTCAAAATACCGTTGTATTCAAACAGGCATAGGCATTCACACCGGCAAAATGATACTTGGAACAATTGGAGAGGATTTTCGAATGGATGGTACGGTTATTTCAGATGCGGTTAATTTATCGAGTCGTCTGGAAAACCTTACGAAAAAATTCAAAACTTCAATAATTATAAGCCAAAATGTTGTGGACGCACTTTCAAATTTTTCCTATAACTTTAAAATACGAATGCTTGGTACAGAAACTGTCAGGGGAAGAAAAGAGGAAACAATAATTTATGAAATTCTTGATTCGTTACCCGAAGATTTATTGAAAATCCGGTGTAAAAACACTAAAACTTTTCAAAAAGGGGTAAAGCTTTTTTATACAGGACAAACAGAATTGTCGATAAAATATTTTCAACAATGTCTAAAAACAGACCCCCAAGACTTTGCTTCCATTTTATTTCTTAATAACGCCAGAAGCTCTAATTCAAAATTAGATTTTATTGATGCTACCATATTTACAAATAAAAACCCCAAAAGAACCTAATCAATTACTAATCCACTTATGAGCAATGTACGTAAATAAAAAAGGAAATTTTTGGTCGTCTAAAACATACGTTTTAAAGTAATAAAAATGTTTTTTCACCGAAAACGTTACTTAAAGATCCCGCAAACAGCTTGTATAACATCATTTACGTCTGAATCCGTAAGTTTCGCCGATAGAGGAAGGGAAAAGGTAGTTTCACCTACATTTTCAGCCACCGGAAAGTCTCCTTTTCTATACCCAAATTCATCTGTGTAATATGGGTGAAGATGAAGAGAGGTATAGTGAACAGCAGAACCAATATTTTGGCTATATAGTCGCTCCATACATTCATCTCGGGAGATAGATGCCCCATTTGCTACCCTAAGGGCATAAATGTGTTTTGCGTGCCGTATAGTTGAATCAGATGGAGAGGGAGGCAAAATGAAAGGGAGTGTACAAAATGCTTCATCATAGCGATTCCAAATTTCGTCTCTTCGAAGAAGCGATGTTTCCAGGCGATTTAGCTGGTGCAAACCAAAAGAGGCCTGGATGTCAGTCATGTTATACTTATATCCAGGCATAGAGACCTGATAGTGTTTATACCCTCTATCTGAATATCGTGACCAGGCATCTTGTGACATACCATGAAGTGCGAAAACTTTGATCTTATCTGCCCACTCCCGGTTTGAGGTAACAACCATCCCTCCTTCGACTGTAGTTAGATTCTTAGTGATATAAAAACTATAAGTAGTGATATCACCATAGGTTGCCATTTTTTTACCTCTGTATTCCGATTCAGCAGCATGGGCCGCATCTTGAATTAAATGAAGGTTATGCTTTGATGCAATTGAACGCAGTGAAGCCATATCTGCCGGGTAACCATACAAATGAACAGGTATCACAGCCCTTGTTTTTGAAGAAATCTTTCTTTCTACATCAAACGGATCTATTGTTAAATCTTCTTCTCTTATATCAGCAAAAACAGGCCTTGCCCCTGCATGTATTACTGCGTTTGCAGTCGCGCAGAAAGTCAGTGCAGGAATTATAACTTCATCACCTTTCCCAACACCTGCCGCAAGAAGAGCAAGGTGTATTGCAGCAGTACATGAGCTTACAGCTACAGCATTTTCAATTCCCTGGTAGGTCGCAAACTCTTTTTCGAAACGTTGAGTCTTAGGTCCTGTACCAAGCCAACCAGAATGAATAGTATCCAAAACCTCATCTATCTCTTCTTGTCCTATTTGAGGACTTCCGTATACCAAAAAATCACTTCGCATAAAAGCTGAAATATCCCACCAAAATAAAAGTGTGCTTAAAAAATGGTATGCATATACCTAAAAAAGGTAATATACCTCAATATTTAAACAAATTGCAATGTTTTCTAATGTTTGCTACTACAAATGATTATCTCATTATTCGCCAAACTGTAAAAACCTTGTTTTCTGTCTTCCCAAAAAGTTCTAAGAAAACAAAAGAACTAAAAACCGAAGACTATAATGTATATTAGCCTGAAGCGAAGATATATTCAGAATATTTTCCTATATTTGCTTAAAACCATGAATCTACAATTCAAAACTAAAGAATTTAGCCTTGAAAGCAGTTCGGGATCCGGGCGTACATTTCGTTTTGTTCGTCCGTCTAACCCCACAGATGTGCTGGAAACGATAACCGATGAGCAGTATGAAAAGGACCATTTCCTTCCATACTGGGCAGAGACATGGCCATCCTCTACAGTTCTCTTTGAATATCTTACATCTACCTTAAAATCCAGCACCATAAAAATCATTGAGCCTGGATGTGGTCTTGGGCATCTTTCTTCTGTTCTGGCATCGCTTGGTCACTGTGTAACCGCTATGGATATATCTCCCGTGGGATGTAAATACGCCTTGCATAATATTCGAAATAACAGCTCAGGGGGACAAGTTGTTTGTTGTGACTGGAGATCACTGCCGTTTAAAAAGGGATATGCTGATTTACTAGTAGCATCAGATATACTGTACGAAAAGAGATGGATAAAACCTGTATTATCGGTCGTTAAAAACACAGTAAAAAAAGAAGGTAAAGCCCTTATTGCTGATCCCTGCCGAACACACTGGGAAGATTTCAAAAGAGAAGCTTCCGGCAAAGGATTTAATACCAATGTGGTACATACAGGTACGGTAAACAGTGGTAAAATTGTGGTAGAAATTCTTGAAATAAGAAGGTAAGTTGTTTAAAGGCTTCTTTTTTCTGGAAAAAGCAGCTACTTTTGTAGCTGCTTTTGTTTACTAAACTCTTTTTTTCAATCTGGTGAGCCCCTTTGCAGCGATATCTCTGCGAAACACTTTGCCTTCAAAGTTAATTTCTGCAACTCCTTCGTAGGCAAAACCGATCGCATCGATAAGAGTCTCTGCCCAGGCACTAACGGCAAGAACTCTGCCACCATTTGTAATAAGATCTTCGTTTTCATCAAACGCAGTGCCAGCATGATACACGTCTATATTAGATTTTGTTTGCTCAGCTTCTTCTATTCCTGTAACTGGTTTACCCTTTTCATATTCTCCGGGATAGCCTTTACTTGCAAGCACAACGGCTACACAGTACCCCGAACTGACAGACCATTTTACAGTAGCAAGATTCCCTAAAGCACATGCTTTAAATACCTCATACCAGTCGCAGGAAACAAGCGGCAATACAGCTTGTGTTTCAGGGTCCCCAAATCTGCAGTTATACTCAACCACCCTTGGTCCGTCTTTAGTAATCATTATTCCCACATAAAGAAGCCCCTTGTAGAGACTTCCTTCCTGATCCATAGCCCGAATAGTGGGTACAACTATATTTTGTTCAATTTCTAAAAGTAACTGATTATCAACTACCGGAGCAGGCGCATACGCTCCCATACCACCAGTGTTGGGGCCTGTATCTTTCTCACCTATTGCCTTGTGATCCTGAGAAACGGGGAGTATTCTGTATGTTTTTCCATCAGTAAGAACAAATACAGAAGCCTCCTCTCCTTCCATTTTCTCCTCTATTACTACAGTCTCTCCGGCTGAGCCAAAACTTTTTGCGTCAAATATCTCATCCAGTGCCCTTTTTGCTTCTTCCATAGAGTTACACACTATAGCACCTTTTCCTGCAGCAAGTCCACTTACTTTAATAACGATCGGCGCACCTTTTTTTTCAAGATACCGGAGCGCATCACTTTTAGAGCTAAACAGGTCATATTCTGCAGTAGGAATCTGATATTTTTTCATCAGTTCTTTTGAAAACGCCTTACTCCCCTCGATTCTGGCAGCATCTTTTGAGGGTCCAAAGATTGTAAGCCCTTTTGTTTTAAAGGAATCCACAATCCCTTCAACAAGAGGAATCTCGGGACCAACAACCGTTAGATCGATTTCATTATCCCGGGCCCAATCTGCAAGCTCATCCCAGTTATTGATTTTTTTATCAACAAGCATACAGCCGTCTTTTTCCATACCAGGATTTCCGGGATATGCATACATGCATAATGGTCGATCAGAGCGCAGAAGAGCCTTTAAAATCGCATGTTCCCTGCCACCAGCTCCAACTATTAAAATGGAATTCATAAAATCCACAGTATCACTCCTTATTACACCTACTTCAGAACATCCTCATCTTCATCACCGTGAGGCTGAAGACGTTGAGTTTCCTGAATGTACTCTGATGTGATATCCTGCTTACTCTGCAGGTGATTTACTACTCTTAGTGTTTGTTCTTCATTCAGTGTTATTCTTGTCTGACGTGTTAAACGTGACTTAAAATCCCATTCACCAAGTACTTCCTTTGTTACTTCAAAAGAGTCCTCAATGGAAACAAAAGCCTTCTCATCAGCCCTTAAAGCATAGCAGCCGTCTTCATCAAGACAGGAATAATCTGAACAGTAACGAATATGCTGCTTTTTTACATCCGCAGTTTGTGCTACTCTGTAATATCCGGTTATAAAGAAACGATCTTTATATTCCGTGTCAGCCCCAACATATTTGGTCATAAAAAGCAAATATCTATATTTTGATTTGATAAAATTAGTACGCACTTTGCTTTTAGAACAACCGTAAAAGCCATAAGTCCCGGTTTCATAATTAGGTTCGGGAATTATATCACTCGGGTATTGCTCTGGTACTTCACGTATTGGTAATTCTGATACCGGATCACTTGAATAGAAAACAATCATGCCGGTGTCAGATGCCCTGTAATCCTGCCATAAGACACTATCTACCGATCTGTTCATGATATCACCAGCCATAATAACTCCTGTTCAACTGATTAAAAAACAGAGCCCGTATAATTGTATACGGGCTCCAGAATAACTTATCATCAATGTCTGTGTTTATAGGAAGATAACACCCGCAATGATTAGGGTCAAGCCTTTAAGCATAAAGCGTACTAATTTATAATCATTGCATCACCATAGCTGAAAAATCGGTATTGACACCCAACAGCTTCATTATAGGCATTTAGTACTTTCTCACGTGATGCAAAAGAGCTCACAAGCATTAAAAGGGTAGATCTGGGTAGATGAAAATTGGTTATCAATACATCGGTTGCTTTAAACTCAAAAGGCGGAAGAATCATCAACGTAGTTTTTCCGGTTGAAGGTTCAATATTATGATAACCGGTAGCACAATGCTCAAGTACTCTTACAACTGTCGTACCCACTGCAATCACTCTACCCCCTCTAAGCCACGTACGGTTAATCTCATTTGCCGAATCCTCGCTCAATTCATATCGTTCCTCATGAATGTTATGCTTACGAGGATCTTTTACCTTTACGGGCCTGAAAGTACCAATACCAACATGCAACGTTATAAATGTTGTTTCTACTCCCATTGCCTTTAACCTGTTAATTAACTCAGGCGTAAAATGTAACCCTGCAGTTGGAGCAGCAACAGCTCCGGAATTCTTAGCGTAAACAGTTTGGTAAAGTTCTCTGTCTTCAAGCTTTTCTTCTCTTTGTATGTAATGAGGAAGCGGCATTTTTCCGTACTTCTCCAATACTTCATCTACCGATTGTGCTCCTTCTATGAGCTGTATCTTCCTCTCACCACCATCAAGTATCTCTCCCACTTTAAACTGAATGGCTTCATTGTATTCAAGAATCATAACAGAACCAGGCGGGACTTTCCTGGCTGGCTTTATCATTGCTTTCCAGCATTGCTGGTTGATCCGCTCGGTCATGAAAAGTTCAAGAGCAGCTCCTGTTGGTTTTCTGCAGAACAGCCTTGAAGGGATCACCTTGGTATTGTTAAATACGAGTCTATCACCAGCCTTGAGCAGTTTGTGCAAATCCTTAAAGAAGAGATGTTCCACCTGACCACTCTTTCTTGAAAGCGAAAGTAGTTTGCAGGAATCACGATCCTTTAAGGGTTCCTGGGCTATAAGGTGCTCCGGAAGCTCATAATGAAAATCGTCTGTAAGCATTGAAAAAAACCAATCTTTGCCATAAGAAGAGTTAAGAAGTCTTTAAAAATAGTCGTTTGCAGGACTTTTATGCAATTCTTATTATCATAAACAGCGCCTGAACATTTACCCTACTATCTTAAGGCCCCTGGGCAACTGCTCTCCAAACGCTAAATTTTGCTCCTCCTCATCGAGTCGTCCCCCATCTTTAACAAGCGATATGTAGTGCTGAGGTGCACCATTTTTTACTAAAAATTCAGCAACTCTGCTTCTTAATTCTTCGCCAATATCTCTATAGCGATCGCCCGTTTTGCGAGACAATAGCATCAGGGTAAAGTAGAGATCAAAAGCCGGTTTTGCGTTTTCAATAAGTTTTTCTATCCATTTTTCAACAACATCATGATCAACCAAACTATTTAAATTTCCATACATTGGAATTCTTGCCCCCAGTCGCCCGAGTGCCCACACCGCGGTTGAAGCCAAAGAGTCTTTACGGTTAAGCAAGCGTAAGGCGATATCACCAAGTTCTTTTTTCATAGAAACTTCAAGGTGTTCAAGAGACGCCAATAAACGCCAGATTTCACTTAGTTCATGTACACCATATTTTTCATCCCCGCCTTTTCCCCTCCGTTTTCTTCTTGCCGCTCCTTTTTCATCGTTAAACAAAGAACGCAGAGAACTTAAAAGTGGTTGAGCAAGTGTACGCTGTTGACCAGAGGTCAAACCACCCGCGATACGCCTCCATAATATCCACCACTCCGCACGGCAGGCCTGATTTCTTCCGTGTAGCACCCCTAATCGGTATATCTGCCAGGTCTGTTTTACCCTCCAATCATCTACAGCAACCCCATATCCCGGCCTTAAGGAAAACCCGATCATATTAAGCCACCGCGCTTCATATCTAGGATCCGTTCCTCTGCCTTTTTCGTTCTCAAGCAGCACTTCCCAGAGTGAACGCAAAAACGATGGCGGCCAGTTGGAGCGTTCTATTGCACATATATTTTCAACTCTTTTAATTAGATCATCAGCATTGCCTATTCGTTTAGAATCTGTTCTGAAAGTACTAATAACTTCATTCAAGCACAAATTCACTGTTTCTATATCGATCACTCCAGAAGCTTCACCGGCTCCTGAATGCTCTGCAATATCGGTGCGTGTTGCGGAACGAACATCAAACTGTAATCTCCAGCTTCTGTTACCGCCTTTTTCGGAGCACCAGAGGTCAAGAGTACCGATTTCCGTAAGTCGCACATGTACTATCACTTCAACTGTTTTTGCCTCCATGCTTTTTCCGGAACGAAGCACAGTGCGAATCGGAGCCAAAGCATGCATTTGAAGCGGATCTATTTCAACAATTTCTCCAGGCTGATCGGTTGTTCGAATACTCGATACGTACAGTGGAAATTCAACTGGTTGACGTATTAGCAGGTTAAAGGTTCGACTTGAAAGATCAACACTTTTACCCTCCTGAAGCCCAGCAGGAGCAAGGCAAAGTGCAGAGAGTGAAACGCCATCTTCTGCTTTTGTTTCAACCCCAATGTAGTAACTTCTGGCAAGCCCGGCAGATATCCTAACCCCTAATCCACGCCTGACTATTCCAAAGTATGAGGCACCTCTGCTCACTGAAAGCTCTGGTCTTTGATTTGAAAGTACCAGTGGAGACCAGGATTGATCTTGCTTTGAAAACCAGCTTCCAAGTACATCAAGAATTCTTTTTTGAATTAGTGGCGAAGAAAAAACGCCTCCGTTAAAAAGAATGATGTCTGGTCTTATGGCCTCGAGATTTTCACCTGTTTCTGTATCACCAGTGTTTGCTTTGGCATGTGAAGAGAGAAAGGAACCCAGATAACGGGTTACAGCTGCATCAGCTGCGTAAGGTAACCCAAACTCCTGGAACCCGGACTGACGGGATACGGGCACTTCATCTAATCCAACATGCGGAAAAAATCCTTCCACCAATACATCTTCGACCTCTTCTTTGGTCAAAGTTGTCTGAATTGCACCCCCAATTAATGATGTCCCGGTTCCGGCAATATTTACTGTAATCTGGGAAGGTGCATTATTCGAAAGAAGTGTTTCTTTGGCAAACTGACAACTTCTTACAAGTGATGTGAACTGTCTGGGGGTAAGTTTTTTCCCGTGCAGAAGATTTCTCTCAATGTGGTAGGCAAGTGCGAGATCCTGATTATCTCCCCCAAGGATTAAATGATCACCAACAGCAACTCTGTGGAAACTTATATCTCCATCCTGGGGCCTTACCTCAATAAGAGTGAAATCAGTAGTACCTCCGCCTATATCGCAGATTAAGATTTTCTGTCCGGCATTTACCCTTTCGTGCCAATCAGAAATATGCTGACTTATCCAGGAGTAAAAGGCTGCCTGTGGCTCCTCGAGCAGAACGATGTTGTTTAATTTTGCATCCGAAGCAGCCTTGACAGTGAGTTCTCTTGCGACTTCGTCAAATGAAGCTGGTACTGTAATTATTACATCCTGCTCTTCCAGAGGAAATTTTTGGTGTTCGTAATTCCAGGCCTGCCTGATATGTGAGAGCAGCCTAGCTGTTGCCTCTACAGGTGATATTTTTTCCACATCTTCAGTTGCATGCCAGGGAAGAAGTGCTGCAGTGCGGTCAACACCAGAATGACTTAACCAGGACTTGGCAGACACAACAAGCCTTCCGGGCACTTTGGCTCCATGTGTTCTGGCAAAATGCCCCATCACTACCCGTTTGTTGTTTTGATCCCAGGGGAGATTTAAAGCTCCGGAATTAAACTCCGCTTCAGACGCTTCATAATGAGATGAGGGAAACAGGTCTTTATTTGCATACTCACCCGGAGCGGTAACCTGCGGTACTGCAAAATTTTCTATCTTCGGATTTTTAGATTCGGTATCAACGAAAGACACTGCTGAGTTTGTGGTACCAAGGTCAATTCCTACAATATACCTGCACTGGTTTTCCTGATCACAATTCATTGCTTATCCCTTACACTGAACTCTAGTTTCCATGAATCATCTGAAACGGTACTTTTGCACCAGAGCTCAAACATTCCTAGTTCTGTAATTCGTGATTGAAATTTAACAGGCACATACCCCTCCTGAAACTTCTCATCACCTGGTAGATTTGCTTCGAGTGAATCAGTTTCATCCATCTCTGATTCGTTTATATAGGGTAATACATCACCGGCCTGATCCTGTTTTCTTACCGAAGAGCTGAAGAACCTGAATTTTGCCGGCTCTCCCACTACCAGTCCAATTTCCTCACTGGAGACATCGATTTCCGTTCCCTCTTCCATTCCAAAAGGTACTACGCACAAAGCCGAAAGCGGTCTTTCCATTCCCGGAACAGCTGGTCCTGCCGTTTCTATCCCCACATAGTAGGAGCGAGCAGTTCCGCCTCTTATTCTAAGCCCTTTACCTTGTTTTACTATTGCATAATAGGCAGCACCTCTTGATACCGCATAATCAAGATCCGGAGACTGCTCAAGAGGCAACACCTCTTTACCAAACCAGGACTGCACCACTTCAAGAGCACGCATTTTAAAGATATCAGCCTTAAATACTCCCCCATTAAAGAGTATATGGGTTGGGTGAACAGAATGCTCACCTTCCCCCTGAACTCTTAGAAAGCGAGCAAGATGCCGAGTAATACCGGTATCTGTTTCAAATGGAAGCCCAAGCTCCCTGAAACCTGAAGCCGCACGTTTTGCGGGTTGTGCATCTGCAGGACATAATGGAAAGAACCCATCAACAAGAAGCTTTTTTGTTTCATCCGCGGACAAATCGGCTGATACAGTACCACCAATAAGCTTAGACCCTCTCCCCAGAACCGTAACAGGATGTGTAGGTGGTCCTCCTATGCTTAAAAGCTGCTCTTTTGCATTGCGACAGGAATGCCAAAGTGCAACCGATTGCCAGGGATCAAGATTTACCCCCTTGTCTTTAAAAACCTGATGAGCATTGTGGGCCAAAGTGAGATCCATATTATCTCCTCCAACCAGCGTATGGTTGCCCACCGCGATTCGCTTTAGGACCAGATCCCCTTGCTCCTCCTCAACTCCAATAAGAGTAAAATCAGTTGTCCCTCCCCCTACATCAAATACAAGAAGAGTTTCTCCAACCCTTAACTTTTCCCTCCAACTATCACCAGAATCATTTAACCAGGCATACACAGCAGCCTGAGGTTCTTCAAGAAGCACCAGGTTTTCAGAAAGACCGGCCCTGTTTGCAGCTTCCATTGTAAGCTCACGTGCACTGGCATCAAAAGAAGCCGGTACAGTTAATACAACCTGCTGATCACCAATTGGAGCATCGGGGAAATTTTGATTCCATACATTAACCAGATGTAACAGATACCGGTTAGAAGCTTCAACAGGAGAGATCTTTTTCACATCCTGGGAAGCCCCCCAGGGCAATATGTCTTCTCTTCGATCTACCCGGCTATGTGCAAGCCATGATTTTGCAGCAGCTACAGTGCGTGAAGGAACATCAGCGGCCTGACGCCTTGCACACTCACCTACTACATAATCCCGTCCCTTTTCCCACTCCAGATCATAAACCCCTTTTTCTTTCTCCGCCTCAGTGGAAAGATAACAAAAAGAGGGTAAATTTAAACGGCTTTCCACAGTTGATGGAGAAACAAGTTGGGGTATTTCCAGAAGTTTTACTTCCGCCTGCTCATCATCAAGCTTAGCGTAAGCGATTACACTGTTAGTGGTACCAAGATCTATCCCAATTGCATATTGAGATTCCATATACTTTTCCACTCCTTATCTCTTAGACTCTGTTTATGCTCTCAGGGAAGTTCAAGTTCGGCGGGAGCCACAATATCTACCGATTCATCACTTCCCTGCCAAACGGGCAGTTCACACCTGCTTGCTTTCCATCCATGATGCCTTAAAACACCTTTATAGGGCGGATTTCCACTTACATTACCCGTTAAGCGATATTTCTCCGGGTCAAAGTCAGCTACTATTTCAATCTCTTCCCCTTCCTGCTTATCCAACACAGGCTCAACGCCAAAAGAGTTATCCAGCACCGTAGCACATCCCCGATGCACATCCCTGACCGCAGCGCCTATCTGAGCATCGCTGTAGGCATCTATTGGCTCCATAAAAAAATCGACCAGACGCCCCTCTCTCTGCAAAAGGGAAAGAAGGGCAATGGCATCTGAGCGCGCGGGCTTCTCTTCTTCCTTTGGCACTTCCTCGATTTCAGGCTTTTTTTCAGCTATCTCAAGGGGTCTTTCCTCAAAAAACGGGAGAATTTCCTCTCTGAATTTTTTGTTAAAGAAAATCCAGAAAAACGTTCTTATTGCAAGCTCAAACCTGTTCATTTTTTTCCTTTCGATAATTTCGTAGTGCATTTGAGAATTAAATTTTAAAAATGTTAGAAAGCTACGTTTTATAGGAATCAGCCAGATGTTGGATTATACACGAATATAATGGTCACAATCTTAGCGATAGTTATCACTTGCCCAATAAATTAAGAAACGGAATAGAAGGTTGCAATTAGCAGGCCAAAAAAAAAATTAAAATGTAAGCTTTATACCTGTTTCTGTTCCAAAACAGAATAGCTGTTTCAATTTTAAACGTTGCAAAATGAACTCCACACCTTTTGAGTCTCTGTTTCTGAAGGATAAAACGGTGCAGAGTACAGTGGCATACAAGTTGCTAATGTTTAGCGGCTTCAAATTTTATTGCAGGTTATTAAACTTTTTTAAGGAGGCATTCATAATGAACGTTAAGCCCATGGAAGACAGAGTACTGCTTAAAGCAGTTCCAGCAGAAGAGAAAACTTCCGGGGGAATAATTATTCCAGACAGTGCAAAAGAAAAACCTCAGGAGGCTGAAGTGGTAGCTGTCGGACCAGGAAAATCCAACGATAAGGGCGGGAAAGTAGAAATATCAGTTAAAAAAGGGGACAAGGTGCTTTACAGCAAATATGCCGGAACAGAATTAGAAATTGAAGGTGAAGAATACTTAATAGTGCGGGAAAGTGATATCTTAGCGATTGTCTGAATTCACTCTTAAGAGATTAGCTTTATCAGGAGGATATTGGATAAATGAGTGCAAAAATGATTTCATTTGATATGGATGCAAGAGAAAAACTTTTAAATGGCGTCGATACACTGGCTAATGCAGTGAAGGTAACCCTTGGTCCTCGCGGGCGAAATGTGGTGATCGAAAAAAGCTGGGGGTCACCAACTGTTACAAAAGATGGTGTTACTGTCGCAAAAGAGATAGAGCTTGAAGACAAGTTTAAAAATATGGGTGCACAAATGGTTAAAGAGGTTGCATCCAAAACAAGTGATACAGCAGGCGATGGTACAACTACTGCAACTGTGCTTGCCAAAGTCATTGCTCATCTGGGCATTAAAAATGTCACTTCCGGAGCAGACCCAATGGCTCTTAAGCGTGGAATTGATGCTGCTGTAAGAGAGGTAGTTAAAAAACTCAGGGAAGACAGTCGCTCAGTTGAAGGGAAGAAAGAGATCGCCCAGGTAGGCGCGATTTCGGCAAACAATGATAAGGAGATTGGTGACCTTCTTTCTGATGCTATGGAAAAAGTTGGTAAAGATGGAGTAATCACAGTAGAAGAGGCACGGGGTATGGAAACTAATCTGGATGTCGTTGAAGGCATGCAGTTTGACCGGGGTTATCTATCTCCATATTTTGTAACCAACTCCGAGAGCATGGAAGCTGTACTTGAAGATCCTTTTATCCTCATTTATGATAAAAAAATAAGTGCTATGAAAGATCTTCTCCCGATTCTTGAGAAAGTTTCTCAAATGGGCAAAAGTCTTCTGATAATTAGTGAAGATGTGGAAGGGGAAGCGCTTGCTACTTTGGTTGTAAATAAATTGCGCGGTACTCTGAAAATTGCAGCGGTAAAAGCTCCTGGATTTGGGGACAGAAGAAAAGAAATGCTTGAGGATATCGCTGTACTAACTGGTGGCGTTTTAATAGCAGAAGATGCTGGATTAAAACTCGAAAACACCACAGTGGATTCTCTCGGAAAAGCTAAAAGAGTAGTTATCGACAAGGAGAATACTACAATTGTTGAGGGGTCCGGAAAGAGCTCTGATATTAAGGGAAGAATCAACCAGATTAGAAAGCAGATAGAAGATTCCACAAGTGATTACGATCGCGAAAAACTTCAGGAAAGACTGGCTAAACTTGCCGGAGGTGTCGCTGTACTAAGAATTGGCGCAGCAACGGAAACAGAGATGAAAGAGAAGAAAGCCCGGGTTGAAGATGCCCTTCATGCTACTCGCGCAGCTGTTGAAGAAGGTGTTGTGGCCGGGGGGGGAGTAGCCCTCATTCGTGCTTCATCTGTGCTTGAAAAGCTCAAACTTAATGGTGACGAACAGATAGGCGCTGAAATAATAGCACGGGCTTGTGAAGAACCGTTGAGAATGATTGCAGTGAATGCAGGAAAAGAATCTTCTGTCATCGCAAATGAGGTAAAAAAGGGTAAAGGAGCCTTCGGCTATAACGCTTATTCAGATAAATTTGAAGACCTGATAAAAGCCGGGGTAATCGACCCTACCAAAGTAACCCGCTCTGCACTTGAAAATGCCTCAAGTATTGCAGGCCTTGTTCTTACCACAGAATGCATCGTTTCGGAAAAACCGGATAAAAAAGAAGCTGCACCTGCTGCACCGGCCGGAATGCCTGGTGGTGGCATGGGTGGTTTTTAAAACTCTCTAAGAGAAAAATGGAGGGTGTGCAACCAACGCGCCCTCCTTGCATTTAGTTTCTTTTATAAAATGTTCAATCAAGATAATTCTAAAGAATTATAGCCAATATAAAGGCTAATAATACTAAGGCTCCAATAATTGTTCTCCAGGGCAATTTAACCTTTGTTGAGGAGGATTTAGTAGTTCCAAACTCTTTTCTCCGTATCTCCTCATACATCTCCTCATCTACCAAATCTATTCCATCCATATAACTTTGATCAGACCAGCCTGTACGCTCATCTGAGCCACAATGGGGACATGCACTGGCATCAGAAAGGATATCCTCTCCGCAATAAGGACATGGGACAACCTGTTTTGCCATGTCAGATACTCCTTTCCATGACATTTTGTGTTATAAACGTAGTATAAAATTTTATTTCGAAGACACCTGGATCAAATTTTATCTTTTTTCTTCGAACGTTAAAAAAATCTATTCCAGCTATATATTTACGTCAGTTTTGTTAAATAGTGTCTTAAAATAATTGATAGGGTTTTGATTTTTTAAAGAATTACACATTTAATGCTACCAAAAAAGTGTTCATTATACCAAATTAGCTCTTTTTTTTTGAGCTGTTTATAGTTATCTTTGCTTTAGAATTTTCACATTTCTTTTTTATACTTATAATTTTTAAATGCCTAATCTTTTTCACAATGCCAACGCTCAAAAAACCGACACCTCTGAGTGTTTTTACTCAGAAGCCTTACAGGTTCTAAACTGCAGCGATCTAAGCATCAACTTCAGCAATCGACTAAAAAAGGGATGGCGAGTATCAGCCAAAGATTACAAAAGAACTCTTACTCTTCCCTCCTACTTTAAAGATGCCCCCAGACCTGTCGTGCAGGCTGTTATCTCCTGGGCTCTTCTTCCCCACTTCAACAGAGCCAAAAACAACAAGGTAGTGAAAAGCCAAAAGAGAAGTTTTGAACATATAATAAAGGAATACATCTCTAACTCAGATGGTTACGAAAAGCGATGTAGAAGTGATTTAAGTAAAATTGAGAACTTATCACAAGGCAGTTTTTACGATTTACGTCAAATATTTAATTCAGTAAACAACTCTTTTTTCAGTGGTCGCCTTGAGTCCTATCTCAGGTGGGGAAAAAGCGACTCCCGTACATCATATCACACTATTCGTACAGATAAAAGTGGTGTCGACTTTCACCTTATAACCATCGCTGGTGTATATGACTCACCCATTGTGCCCGAGTTTGTCATTAAAGGGATTATGTACCATGAAATGCTTCATATTGCAATCCCGGCATATCTAAAAAACGGGCGGAGAGTTGTACACAGCAGGGAATTTAAAGAAGCAGAAAGAAACTATCCCTTCTACAACGAATGGATAGAGTGGGAGCATAGAAACATGCATCGTCTGATCAGAATAAAGAAGCAAAAAAGAAGGAAAAAGAGTTACTTGAAGTAGGATTAGAACGGCTGCCCAATATCGATATGAAATTCCCATGCGCTTTCTCCACTTCTCCGATCCAGTTTAAAACCGGCATCAAATCTCACCACCATTAGAGGTGTTTTCACTCTTAAACCTGGCCCGGCAGCCCATCGTATCTTTCTAAAAAAATCCTCCGGTGTTTTTATGTCGCCTAAATTCCTCCACACATTTCCAGCATCAAGAAATAGAGCACCTTCAAACCACCAGAACAGAGGAAATCTGAAATCAAGAATATTTGCTACTACATAAAAATTTCCTTTTAAGGGATCACCGTCTGATTGTACTGCCAAATGGTTTTCTCTAAATCCACGAACAGTCCTTCTACCCCCAGCAAAAAACTGCTCCTGAACAGGAGCCTCCTCACTTCTTCCGTAAGGATTTATCCAGCCAGTTCTTAGGGCAGAAGAGAAGAAAAGGGTGGCGCGGTAATTTGAATAGAACCTTGTATCAAACCGAAATTTTAAAAACTGATTTGATTTTCTATCAAGCATGCCGGCAACTTCAGTTTCAAAAAGGGTGAAAATTCCATTTGTAGGTGAAAAAAGATCATTTCGTGTGTCATAATTTACACTTAACCCTAGCGAATGAGTCGGATTTCCGGGTATTTCCAAGGGTAATTTATCATCCTGGGGAGCCTCAATAGAACGAACGTTCTCCCACTTAGCCCACGTTCGAAGAGTTATATTATTATCCGTTTCATGACTTAGGCCCAATCTTAATCCATCGAATACCCCCACATATACATCGGGATCATTATACCTGTTGTAATACACACTGCCATCAAAAAAAAGCGGTAAACGGAAAAGCCAGGGGGTGGAATAGATCATTTCGCCTCTTTGAACCTTTTGTGACACCCTTCCACTTAAGGTTAGCTTATGCCCCAACCTGAACAAATTGCTATAGGAACTTCGAAGTGATGATCGAAACCCATCATCGGTACCATACCCAAAACCGGCCTGAATTCGAAAAAAATCAGCTTCATTCACTGCAACATTGATTTTGTAAGCTGAATCGGGAAGATAAAAACGTTGCTCGGTGGTGTCATTCAACACTGGTTCTATCGCCGCGTAGCTTAATAGCCCGGTTCTGTACAATCTTCTCTCTGAGTTTCTAATTTTGCTTAATGTAAGCGTATCCCCTCTCTCAAATGAAAGCTCTCTTTTTAAAGCTCTACTACGAAGCTTTTCAACACCATCCAATTCGATTTCACCTACCTCTATCAGTGGTCCCTCTTTTATTGTGAATTTCACTGCGGCTTTGTTATCTAACGTGTCGTATTCAATATCCGTCTCAACTAAAGTCTCCTGATATCCTCTCTGAGCCAATAACTCTCTTAGTTTTCTTCTATCCCTGATTAGATAGGAATTTTTGAGTGGTTTTTCTGATGCGCTACTGAGTTTACCCAACACCGTAGAGTCAAGTACCTGTTTTTGAGTTATCAAGGTGACATCAGAAATGAGTGTCTGTGGTCCCTCTTCGATGGTTATCATGATAGTTACCGTATTTCGTGAACTATCTCTATCCACTTCAGAATCAACCGATACACTAAGAAAGCCATTTCCCCTGTAAACTGCTTCTATTATATCTAAATCGGATCGTAATCTAAAATCTGTATAACGAATGCGATTAAAAGGCCACTGTGGCCTCATTTCCATGATGCTTAGCAATTCTCTTCTTAAGAACTCTCTATTCCCCTCAAAATTTACTCTGCGCACCCTCCATTGACCATGAGCAGTAAAAAACAAAACTAAAACGACCATTATGATTCTGTAATTAAATAAAAGATGTTCTTGCTTTTTAATCATAGAAATTCACCTGCTGAACCTGAATATAAGATCAAGTCCGCTGTTACCTTCACTGGTGGCCTGCCCTTCCAGATACAGATTTGGTGTTAATCTGTAGTGAGCAGTCGTTTTGTTATCTCTTAAGTTTTCTACCATCGTCTCATAAGTGACAATAAGGCGAGACGAAAGACGTTTTGTAATACTAACGCGCGCACTCTGATCTCCATTGCCTCCAAATATGTCCCCCGTTATATCGATTCTATCCAAACCCAAAAGCTGTTCGAGCTTTCTTGCACCAAAACCCGCAACCTGCTGAGTCGCAAAGCTTCTAAGACGCTCGCCTAAGTCCGAACCAACAGAACCAAATGTTTGTCCCAGAGTAAGAACACTTATGATATCAAGCTCATTAAGTTCAGGCTCCGAACTAAAACGAAACACCGGACTCTCAAGTGTTCCTGTAAGAGTCATTGTAATTAAATACGGATCCCCACCGGGACTGTTAGGTGATACCGCGATTACATCAGCTTCAGCCCTAAGATTAAGGTTAGGATTCAATTCAAATGGATCTGGGTTGTAAATAGTACCTTCGGTGATATCAAATCTTCGGTCCAGATACAATACATAACCATTTGTGACTGTCAGTTCTCCTGAAACAGCAGGTTCCGCAACAGTTCCTCCAACAGAAACACGCCCATCAATATCTATATTTCCAAGGTTCATATCGATCTGAAGATTATTAGCAAGATCAATATCTACCCTTAAAATCACCTTTTCTAAAAATGGATCAGGGTCACGCTGTAAACTCTGCCCAATCTGGATTTGCTCCACCACATCACTGATACGGACATCACGCATGTAACGAGTCTGACCCAAACTTAAACGACCACCTACAACATAATTTCCATTGCGGCTATTGATATTCATATTCGCAGATTCTATCCCCAGCTGAACTACATCAGGAAGATCCAAATTGAGATTAGTCCCTCTTAGATTGAGATCAACACTACTTACTCCACCAAGGTTCCAGGAGATGTCTCCCCTACCCCGCACCCTGCCATCTCCCCATCGAGCCCTTAACCTTTCGAGCTGTACCAAATCACCATTCAGAGCAATCCTGGCATTAACCGACCCTATGGAAGGGTGAATGTCAGGAATTGAAAACTCTCCGTTCTCTACTATCACATCACCGTTGAGAAGTGGTCTTCGACCTTCTGTAACAAAAGTTCCATTCGCATTCACAACACCCTGCTTTAAATCGTAATCAGGAAGCAATGATGAAAGGAAGCTAATGGGAAACTGATCAACTCTAAAGTCTCCACTGATACCGTCAGAAGTCAGAGGAGAATCAAATGTGCTAAAAGGTATCTTGACCCTGATATCAATATGGCCATCCTCAACAATTGAAATACTTGCAGAATCGACATGTACTGTTTCATGATCTGTTATACCTCTTAGTAGTATCCCTTCTGCCTGTCCCCAGGGTGTAACAAGCGAACCAGCGTTCAGATCAAAAGAAAGCAAAGGTTTATGGATAGTGCCACCCAGTTTTGCCGCTACGTTTATTTCCGATGCGTGAATATTTTCAGGCAAATACTTCAACTCTCCACCGGAGACAAAAATATCTCCCGCCAGGTTCCAGCTTTTATCGATAAATTGTGCATCCAAAGAAAAATTTGTAGGACCATATACCTGAAAATCATCACCAAACAGTAATTCAAAAGCGGACATATCTAAAGAATCACCTTTTGCAACAATCCACGCATTTCGTTCTTCTGATTCATCTACTTTCCAACCACTGCCCGGCTTCAAAGGGATCTCACCTGATACATTCATTTCCATAGCGGGGAAAAAACTAATCCATGAATCAACAGTAAGTAAGGAATCATGCAGTTCAGCACGTAATTCTGCGTCAACCAACCTGTTACCATCATACACCAATTCAGAAGCTTTAACACCTAAAACCATTGAAGGGTTCTCCATAACACCTTCTATCTTACCTTCTGAGTGAATTATTGCAGATAGATCCAAATCAACCGGCAACCAGGGACGTAAAAGCTCCATATCAATTTCAGAAACGGAATAATTTATATACAATGAATCGTTTGGTACACTTAAATTTAAGGAGATTTCACCTTTATTCCCATACTCACCAGATTTACTCCCTGTAACCACAGCATCGATTGAGCTCATTAGGTAGGGGTGTAAAAAAACTTTACCCTTGCCCGATACAGTAACACCATTATCCTGCATCAGCAGGTTATGTAAAAAGAGGGTATCGGTTCCTTTAGCTGTAACCTGGGCTTCTAAACTTTGGATTGCATAGTCTCCGAAAAAGAAATCTTTAGCGTTGATAAACATGTTCATATCCGGATCATACAGTTCACCCTGAACAGATCCTTTTACCTGAACAGTTCCACCTATATCGTGTTCGATCCGTAAAAAAGGTAGCAGTGAATCAATAGAAATATCACCACTTATTGAAGCATTACCAATATAGACACTGTTTATATCAAAACCGTTTGCACTTAAAGATGCGCTAACACTTTCAAGATTAGAGCTACGCCAACTTATATCATCACCTTTAATAAAAGCATCTATCTCAGGATTCAACAACGTTCCGTTTAGCGAAATTCTAGAAAAAACATTACCATAAACAGCTTCATTAATCAGATATTTGGATAAAAGTGATGGTTGATTTAAGTCGGCAGTGAACAAACCCTTTACAACCAGACTATCGGAATCCAGCAAAGACCCTATCCCCCGTAAAACATTTTCTCCCCAGTTAGTTTTTAACTGCCATCGTTTACCGTTTAGATTAGCAGATACTTTTAAAGGGTGTTTATCCAAAAACCCACTGTCTACAGTAGCCTCAAGCTCAATTATTTCTGGAAACGATTCTATTCCACTCCCCTGGATATCAAAATTAAGCTGAGCAGTTTCATCCAAAAACTCATTGGTAATGTTCCACTTATTTAACAGCTTATTTACATTTACCCGGTCCGCGAGACCAGTTAACCAGTATTTTCCAAAATCAGGCTTACTCATCAATGATTTTAACTCTAAACCACCGTTAATAGTGATTAAGCCAATTTTGGATTTTGAACGCACAGTACCTTTAAGCTTCTCATCCAAACCATAGACTGCTCTTACCAAGAGTGAATCGAGAGTGTAAGACTCATAGGTTAACTCATGAGCCTCAAGCCTTGCATTTAATACCGGATTATCAAAAGACCCCACCCAGGATGCTTCACCCTGAACATAGCCGGTATCAGCAAGTTCCGGAAGTGTGCTGAAAAGAACAGGTAGTGGTTTAAGAGTACTTGCAAATTCCGCATACAGATCCCAGTCCTCCTCTGTGGAATAGGTAATTTTACCGTTACCTCTGACGTTTGAACCTGAACCTGAGATCTGTAATGACTCTACGTCGATATAGTTAAAGGTAAGTAATGCGGCGCAGTCGATCCGATCGATTGTGCCGCTCCACCAGGGGCTTAAAAACCGAGCTGATGGAACGTTTAGATTCACCGAAAAAGAGTCGACCTGATGAAATTCCACCATAGCCTCCGCATCACGAATCTCAGCTAACATCTCTAAAGAACTGTCCCGATACACAGCATTGAGATTAACTATCCTGCCTGTGCCAAGAATAAATTTCCAGTCACTCTTCGAGGTATCGGGCTCTGAGGGGTGCTTTGTTTCAGTTTGGAGCGGCAAAAACGGCAACACTATCCCCTCATTGTTCATTAAAACGTTAGCACTAATGTCCCTAACCTCAAAAGACCTTACCCTTACAGTTTTCCGTAGAAGAGCTGCAAGGGAATACCGTACCGATATTTTTCCCACGGTTATTGAGTCACTAAAATCCTTACCATGTGCCCTGACTCCATGAAGCTCCACCCTACTTAAAAGATCGGTTTCGATTCTTTCTATGGAAATTTCACCTTTGAAATAACCATTGAGCTGATCCTCAGAAACACGAAGTACATGCTGTTGAACAGGTGGTAAAAGCAGCAAAAAGTAACCAACAACACTTACAAATAGTAACAGCCCTAAAAACAGGCCAGTGATTAAAGTACTCCAGAATAATAACCTTCTGCCTTTAATCACTGAAGTCCCTTTTTAAGTGGTTTAGTCTTTTTCCATTAACCATCTTTTTACTACTCATTAAGTTTTCCTGTACCCTGTTGCAACGTAAGAACCCAAAACAGATACGACTACTTTAATCTTTTCTCCAACTTTTTTTGTAACTAACCTTTTCTAAATGATTTATCTTAATACTGAATTAATGAAAAACCGATAACTCTATTATGTGCAATACTTATGATTTTTAACGATATAACAGATATAGTACCTCTTCTGCTGTATTCAGAAATCCATTTTCGCTTTTTTAAAGGGTTCCCAAGCCTGCTGTTTAAAAAAGAACCAGAAATTATTTTTGATATGCCACGACGCATAATGCACGGTAGATCGTTGCCTTTGGTTCTTATTCTAAACGATTGTGATCAATACCCAATAAAAATTTCACAAGTTTCGGTACGTGTGTGGTGGCACAACACCCCCCCTACAGTTTATTCTTTTTCGGATTCTCAACTTAAGCAGTACACCTATAAACATTCACTTAACAATTATAGCAAAATCTGGTACATATTATTAGAAGTTGATTTCCCTCCTGATACGGAAATTCACCTCACCGCTTCTCTTGAATTTAAAGAGGGAAATGGTAAGAAAGGTTCTTGTGTCAATAAGATTATTTACAATGATAATCTGCCAACATCTTCAAAGAAACCCTTTCGTTGTTATATAGCGAGCTCAAGCTACCCCGGACAGAAGTTTTGCAGCTACGGAGACCTTCACAGTCACAGCCTCTACTCCAGGAGTCACGTTGAGTTCGGTCCTCCAATTGGTATCCTCGATAAAGTTGCTGCTGCAAGCGGACTGGACTTTTTGGCTATCACAGACCACTCCTATGATCTTGCCTGCAATAAGGACAACTATTTAAAGCAGGATCCATCACTTAGCCTCTGGAAACTATACCAGGAAGAAATACAGTCACACACCTTTTCTACCATTATAGTACCGGGTGAAGAGATCTCTTGCCTCAACTCGCAAAACAAAGTAGTTCATCTTTGTGCTCTAAATGTAAAAGAATACATCCCGGGAACTCTGGATGGTGCACGAGCAAACACCATTTTCAAAAAGCAGTTAACAGTCGATGAAGCCGTAGGTCAGGTTCAATCACAGGGAGGAATCGCTTTTGCCGCGCACCCCGGAGCGCGTAGTGGTCTATTACAACGATTGCTTTTAAAACGCGGCGATTGGAGCAGCAATGATCTTGCGAAAACCCAGGGTATCCAGGCTGCAAACGGCAGCTTCAAAAAATCGTGGAATCGTGGTAAATCACTCTGGGTTAAGTTATTACAGGAAGGTATGAGAATACCCATTTTGGCCGGCAATGATGCTCATGGTGACTTTAACCGCTATCGGGCTATAGAAAAACCATTTATATCGGTGCATGAAGACTTCGAACGTTATTTAGGTTTTGTGCGCACCGGCATTTACGACAAATGCTCAAACTTAAAACAGCTACTATCAGCCATAAAAAAGGGTAAAACATTTGTAACCAACGGTCCCTTTGTCTGCCTAAGTTCCACTGCGTCAGAAAAAGACAGTGTCATTTCAACCAGCCCGCTAAAAAAGGTGCCACCGAAGCTTCACATTGTAGCATCAAGTACTAAAGAATTTGGCATGATTAAACAGGTAAAAGTTCTAAGCGGTCAAACCGGTAGTCCCAATGAAACTACCGTTTTTTTCAGGGACTATAAGCATGATTGCTACATGGCAAGGGAACATTTTTCTACTTCAGACCTCCCACTGAATTGCTACTTAAGAGTTGAAGTGAAAGGTGCTACCCATAATGGACACCCTGTCGCGGCTTTTACCAGCGCCTGTTTTATCCAAAAGTGTCCCTGAATGTTACGGTATGGTCATGTCCCCTATAATATCACCAGTTGTCCGTGTAGCGCACCAGCCTCTTTTATGGCCTGAAGTATTGCAATAACATCCCGTGGAGTAACACCAAGGGAATTTAAAGCTTGCGCCAGATCTGAAACCGTAGTGGTACCGTCCAGAACAACCATTTCTGCATCAGCTTCATCAACCATTATCGCGGGATCCGGAACCACCTCTGTTCTTCCAAGTGTTAGTGGATAAGGCTGCACTACTTCGGGAATATTAACCACCTCTACCTTAACACCACCGTGGGTAACTGCGATTTCTGCTATACGCACATTTCCGCCGGCTACTATAGTACCTGTCCGTTCGTTAATAACCACTCTGGCAGTCGAGGACGCTTCAAACGTCATATTTTCTACGGTAGAAAGAAATTCGATTATATTTAGTTGATCACCAACCAGTTCTTCAATGTGAGCAAAATCCAAACTCACTGTAGCAGCATCAACCGGACTTGCAATCCCATCGATTCCATATTGTTCATTTATAGATCTGGCCATCGAAACAGCAGAGGTAAAATCGGGTGAGTGAAGCGAAAGCGAAAGTTCTTTTTCGTTTATAGTATTGAAAGCGACCTCATTTTGTATTATCGCACCATCAGGGATTCTTCCCACAAGCACATGGTTTCTTTTTATATGACTAATGCCTCTGTTTCTAACATCGTAACCCCCTGTGGCCAAAGCCCCCTGCGCGGAGGCATATATTTGACCATCCGGTCCCTGCAATGGAGTCATAATCAGTGTTCCACCCTCTAAACTGCTCGCATCTCCTATTGAAGAAACCGTTACATCAATCCTTGTACCCTGCCTTCTAAAGGGGGTCAGATGACCGGTAACCATAACCGCTGCCACATTTCTCACCCGTATGTGACGCTCCGGAAGCTCTATACCCATATTTTTGAGCATATTAGTGATTGTTTGCTCAGTAAAAACGGTTTGATTTCTATCCCCGGTGCCACCCAGTCCCACTACCAATCCATAGCCAAAAAGCTGCACATCCTGTAATCCGGTAACCGAAGCAACATCCTTGATTCTCACCTCCTGTTGGGCATAGGACATAACAACACAAAACAGAATGACTAAGGCGGCCTTAAGCTTCATAAATTTTTTTCCTCCCGAAAAAATCAAAACAGCCAATTGATAAACCGTGTAAACAACCCGGGACGCTGAGCAGTATTAGCTGTCCCTGTTCCTGAATAGGTAATCTGGGCATCGGCAATACTTGAAGAGTAAACGATATTATTTTTCTGAATATCCTGTGGTCTGACAATCCCGGTAATCTTTATTATCTCTGTTTCCTGATTGATTTCGACCACTTTACTTCCCTCAATTACTAAATTCCCATTGTCCATAACATTGATAATTCTGGCAGAAACCGTAGCTACCAGATTCCCCTGGCGGCTTGTTCCACCTCTGCCATCGTAGTTAGACTTTTTCCCTCCGCTTGCTCCCAGTGATGGCAGAAAATCTAAAGCACCAGTGCCACCACGCCCTTCCACACCAAAACTGTTTTCCTTATTCGTGTTAGTTCTGCTTTCACTACCGGCTTTTGCCGATTCAACGATCATAACGGTTAAAATGTCATCAACACCCATCGCCCGGTGATCTGAAAAAAGACTATGGATCGGCATGGAAGAAAAAGCTGGACCAACTGATAGTATAATAGTAAACAACGCGGCTAATAGTTTAGTCATATGTTTTCTCCGTTCTGAAACACTGTCACAACCCCTCTCCCTGTTACCTCTGCCCGCAATACTCTCTTAGTATTTTGGTTTTGTACCCATATTCTCTCTCCTGCCCTTCCCTCTTCACGAGCTATTCCCAATACAGATACTCTAACTCTGCTATTGGTAAATGTTATCTGAACCTGATCACCACGCATTATAAGCGGAGCAGCACGAACAATTCTGTCATGTATAATTGTTCCCTCGTTTATTGTCCGCACGGCCTGTTTACCCTCAAGCTGCGAAAATCTGCGCAGTGGCGTATGTGCAAACGTTGTAATATCCAGAGTATCAACAGTGAAACATTCAGTACTAATTCGTTCACCTCTGGTTATAGGCTCTTTAGCAATCAAAACAGGAGAAATAACCCGTATAAAACATG
Organism: Chitinispirillales bacterium ANBcel5; assembly: GCA_029688955.1. Lineage (NCBI taxonomy): Bacteria > Pseudomonadati > Fibrobacterota > Chitinispirillia > Chitinispirillales > Chitinispirillaceae > Cellulosispirillum > Cellulosispirillum alkaliphilum. Next base: position 75,987 of record JARUKZ010000015.1, read on the forward strand.
ATACCGGAATTCTATAAGTACGTGATCCCTGTGTAATCATCATGATTATATTGGTATTGCCTTTTGCGTGTGGAGAGTTAAGGCCGGTAAATTCAATTTCATACTCTTCATTGTACGCTTTCCAGGAACTTAAAGGGTTGTTGATTGTAACACTCCACTCCCCCTTGTTCCATGCGATATTTGAGGCAATATAGGAATGAATATGCTCCATAAACTCCTCTACCTTCATCTCACGGTAATCGGTGCTTATCTCTACCCTCTTATGCCCCGAAGTTACAAAGCGCGCATCCTCAAAGATAGACTGAAGGTAAAAGGTAATTATGTCTTCAGAACTTAAAAACCTTTTATATCCCGGTGGAGCAGCTTCCCCAACCTTTATTTTTTCTATCTCCCGAACCAAAGCGCTATCTTCAGACCTAACCTCAGCAATATCACTGAGAAGGATATGGGTTTGATCTACGGTTGCAGAATCGTAAAAATTCAACTCAACTTCCGCAAGCGAAGCAAAGGAGTGCCCTATAAATATCGTGGTAATAAGAGTTACGATTTTTTTTGTTGGCACTCTTCCCAGTGTGCTCAATGATTTTACTTTCCTAAACATCTTACTTATCTCTTTAAATTATTTGCTATCTGAAGCATCTCTTCTGCAGTCTGTATGGATTTTGAAACAATTTCAAAGGCTCTTTGTGCAGTTATCATTCCTACCATCTCTTCGACTATTTGGACATTTGAAGCTTCTGTATAGCCCTGTTCGATAACTCCAGCCCCCTCTTCACCAGGATAGGATACCATTGGCAACCCACTGGCATCGGTCATTGAATACAGATTTCCTCCAAGAGACTTAAGTCCCGATGGATTAACAAAACGTACCAGCTCTATTTGACCGATATCAATCGACGTTTCATCACCAGGCATCATTACCGTAACTCTTCCATCGGCTGCAACTGTAAGCTCCTGACTTCCTTCAGGTATCGCGATTTGGGGCTGCAGCATAAAGCCGGATGAGGTAACAAGTGTACCATCGCTTGAGAGCTTAAAAGAGCCATCCCTTGTGTAGGCAGTTGAGCCGTCCGGGAGCATGATCTGGAACATCCCTTCCCCCTTAACAGCAATATCCAGTGGATTTTCTGTGCGATTTAAGGAGCCTTGTTCAAAGATACGTTGCGTTCCGGCAGGCTTAACACCCAGTCCCACCTCAATTCCCGAAGGCGCCATTGCACCTTCAAAATTTCTAACCCCCGGCTCACGCATAGTCTGATACATCAAATCCTGAAACTCTACTTTTGAGCGCTTAAATCCGGTGGTGTTAACATTGGAAAGATTGTTGGAAATGGTGTCCATGTAAAGTTGCTGCGCTTCCATACCGGTTGCTGCTGTTTTCATACTTCTCATCATTGTGATCTATCCTGTTTTTTTAGCGTAAAAACGATTGTTTAACCAACTCTTCCGACCTGATTTACCGCTCTATCAAGCGTCTCGTCCTGCGCGTGAAGTGCCTTCTGATCAGCTTCGAAATTTCTGTGCGCTGCAATCATCTCAACCATATTGCGTATCACATCCACATTAGACTTTTCAAGATACCCCTGCTGAACAGAAAAATGTGATGGTTTCAACTCCACCGCACCAGGCATTTGAGGCCTGAAGTAGCTGTTTCCACCGCGGACAAACTGATATGGCTTGGGGAAATCAACCACATTAATGATCCCCTTACTTTCACTCTCCTGGATAACTTCACCACTCTCAGTAATTTGAACCGGTATGTTGCGCTCTACTCTGATATACCCCTCTGTGCCCATAAGTTTAGAGCCATCAGAAGTAACAATGAGCCCGTCTGGATTTAAAGAGAAATTTCCGTTACGGGTGTAGCGAACCCCATCGGGAGTCATTACCTTGAAGAACCCATCTCCTTTAATACTCAAATCAAGAGGGGATTTGCTTTGCTCATACACTCCCTCTCTATGATCAACGTATACCTCGTCAGCTTTTATATCCCTGTTGGCAAAATCCTGATCATTATCATTAGTTAAATACTTTTGAACAGCTACGGAGAATAATCCGCTTTGCTTATACCCGGTAGTATTCATGTTTGCCAGGTTATTGGCTATCTGGTCCTGTTTTTTGGAACGCAAGGTCATGCTTTGTGATGCTGTGTATATACCCTGTATCATTTTTCACCTCTTTTGCTTTTAAAACCGAATTGTTCTTTAGCATAAAGCGTGCCTGTTTTTATCACTCTTATAAATGATTGATATACAGTGTTTTATACCGATTTCATACTACATACCCTAACTGATAAACAATGAACTTTTTTCCGCCCGGGAGGCATATTTGTCCCGGTAGCGATGAGCCGGATAGCATTAGAGGTGAAAAAAGGGACGGCACTCAGATAACCCCTTCGGGGTATTATATCGACAGTGCCAATGGTTTGTATGTAGGTAGTTTGGCTGGTTTAGCAAAAAAGGAGCACCGCAATCGCTGTTTTATAAAGCAGAGTTGTTCGCGTTGGTATTCGGTCATTTAGTGGACTCCTTTATTTTAGCACTTCTGATTATACAGCCGTTCTGTAAAACCGTCTTCTGTTTCAAAGTCTTTGGCCAGGCGTTCGACCTGACGGTCGAGGAGGTACGTGGCTAGATTTAACAAAGACATTGCGGCATTGGCGGCAAGACAAGCAGAAGACAAGGTCGAGCACGGACTGGCACTGACGTGCCTCGCTGACCGGTTTTCATCATTGGTTCCGCTTGTCCGTTCCAGCCTATGTGTGTCCGTGCTCCTCTTTCTCTCCTGAACCACCCACCCCTGAACTTTTTCAAGGGTTTTGCACCGCAGCTCCTTGAAACGCTCAAGGGCAGGGTGCTGCGGCTCTTTTGCCTGGAACACACACCGTTTTTCTTACAACACACCCCGTTTTGCAGCCTGGAACTTACCCCATGCAGCCTGGAACATGCCCTGTGCAGCCTGGAACATGCCTGTGCAGCCTGGAACATGCCCCGTGCAGCTTGGAACATGCCCCGTGCAGCTTGGAACATGCCCCGTGCAGCTTGGAACATGCCCCGTGCAGCTTGGAACATGCCCCGTGCAGCTTGGAACATGCCCCGTGCAGCTTGGAACATGCCAAAAAACGTAGCACATTTAGTATGTTCCAAGATGTTTTACCCATGTTCCAAGCATTTTGGGCCGTGTTCCAAGGTGTTTTACCCATGTTCCAAGCCTTTTGGTGCATGTTCCAAATGTTTTTACCCATGTTCCAAACATTTTCGGGCGTGTTCCAGGATGTTTGACCCTTGTTCCAAGGATTTTGGACCGTGCGCTATGCCTTTTGTCCCCTTTTATTCTTTATTTGGACTGTTCCGTGGTAGTTTTACACTCATTCAACACTATCGATACCGTGTTCAACAAATTTTTGAAGCAGTTTAAGCGAAACTAAAGTGGTGTTTGTGGTACGTTGTAACTTCTTTTTCGGTTATTTATCGTTTTCTGGTAGGGTGTGAAGATTGTGGCGCAAGCTGCTGTGAAATCAAAAATGTGATGGAATATCATAAAACACATGTGTCGGCAGAGGTACTCTCAGGTTCTGCTCAATAGAGCTTACTATTTTTGGCCGGTTTATGTTGCACCTGTTATCGTTAAAAGAAGTGTGTTCGTTTAAAAAAAGCAGACGTTAAGCGTGCTGTGTGGTTTTATGGAACATTGGTTACCGTTTTGTTTTGGGAGTACCTTATGGATTGCCTCCTTCTTACCTTACTAACATAATTATCCACGTAATACTTCCTGTTTTTAACAAACGCTATTCTTGCGTACTTTTTAATATGCGCGGTGGCTCTCATGCTCAGTGTCAGTAATCGTTTCTTACGGGAGTAGACAGCGCTTACCTCCTTTGCTCCTATCACCACTGAGCCTTTCATCTTTATGAGCGTAAGCGCCCGTTGTTTTACTTCATCGAGGTAGCACTCATCAACACGAATCCCTGCCGGGCAGATCTGTGCCGCTTCAGTGGGATAATCTCTTATAAAGGCCACAAGGTCAACTACGGTAGTCGCGGCATTTGCCTTGCCCCGGTTTTCGATAATTCTGTTATAACTGTTTATCACATCGTCGTTTTTAGGGTTTGAAACGATATGCATTGCCACCTCTCTTAAGACAGAAAGGTTAAAAAGCAGCGTTTCTAACCGCTCATCATACTCTTTTTTGATCTCCGGCATCGCAAGCTCCGCGTTTACTGTTTCAGCAGCCGCAAGAAACAGTAACGCCAGGTACCTGTCATACTTTGGCATCAGCGACCAGTCAAATTGTGCCGCAACAAGTTCGGTTTTGTCCTTTTTTGCCTGTTGAAGCAGCGCGCTGTACTCATCCAGAAATTCATCGATTCTCATGGATGGACGTCTGAACTCTTTGCTGATCAGGGCAGCCATTTCCTCTTCAATTTCTTTATCAATTTCCCTACTGGTATTCATCGTTATATCTTACCCGCATACAGTTGGTAAAGTTAAGGACAGACCCGCGCTACTACGGGTCTATCCCCTTTTCTGAACTTTTTACAATCAGAGCGCTGGTACCACATCCGGTTCGGTGTCTTTAGCCATACAAATAGGCTGAATTTCAATTGGATCATCGTTACCAGAGCCACTACCGCCACTTCTTGTGGGTCGTGTATAGTTGCTGAAATAATAGGGCAGGTTGTTATAGAACGCAGAGCGCGCAAATCGCTTGATATAATCCATAGCCTGAACACAAAGGGTAATGATACGATTTTGATAATCTACACTTTCGCAACGAGGCATTCCATTGGTAACCACCAACCCCCGCATTTGCATCAGTGTAATTGCTCTAATCCTGACCTCTTTAATATACTCTTCATTTACCTCTCTGCCCCCTGGTCTGATTTGTTCAGCCAGATCCCAGTGACGGGAGATCATTGCTCCAAAAGAGATATTATCGGTCATGGTATCGATCATGCCCGCACCGCTTTGAACTTTACGATAAATACGGGCCAGTTGAGGATCATCGGTTTCCTGCAGTATGTGATGAGCCACGATTCTAAGGACCATTCGATCATCTTCAGCTTCAGCCAGAAGTGAATAGTATTTGGCTCTTTCTTCCGGTGATCGCGGTATAGTTGCCACCCGCTCACCATGAGCAATGAGCAGTGTTTCCAAATAACCATCAAATTTTTCCATATTATCCCAAATAAAACCTGAACTGATAAGGGCCTCTTTGTCTCTTCTACACTGCGCTAACAGATGGCTAAACTCCCCCAATCCATCATGTATAGATGAAGGCAACCGAAGGAAATCATCTTCACTCAACGCCTCCATCTCTGCCCTAATCTCCTTTTTTAACTCATCTGATATTGTACCCATTGTACATAACTCCTTCCATTAAAGAATGAAACATGTTTAGTTATTAGTAAGTGAGAAAATCAGAAAGAACTACCGGGCAAACCCTTTTTTTTGTAGAAAAGGGAACTGTTTAGCACTACTGCACTGTAATCAATTAATTCTGTAAGCGTAAGTGAAATAACTACTATGCGGGAAACGATTGGCTATCGTATTAAATAATTTAAATTTCCCGCGTTATAAATTTCAAGTTTTTGTTGATTTTTTTTTGAAGAGAGTTATTAGTAATTACTAATTAAGAAAACAGGAGTTTGAGAAGGTGAGAGAATGAAACAGTGGATGGTGTCCTTCATATTTAATTTAGAATGTATAGCACTCTTTTGAAAAAGAGTTCTTTTGACCCGGTGTAAGTAAATACTGTATTTTGCTGAGCGTGTAGCTATGATGTTAAGAGAAATATTTTGTCCCTACCTGTCCCCCGCACGCTTCGGAAGGTGGACGGGACAAGGAATTTCTATCTTTGTCTGTTTAGCTATAAATATGTAGTCCCTACGGACTATGAAGAAGGAAATATCTCTCCGTTAAAACAAACCTTTCACGCTTACACGAGGCAAGCAAGCCTCTTGGCGCCCCCGTGAGGAACCTATCACTTGCCACCAGACTTCTCTGGGGGGTGGCCACCTTCGCCTCGGGCGACACTGAATCATAAAATTCCTAATAATAATCATCATAAGCTCCCCCACGCCTTCAAAAAAAAGAGACGCCCGTGCGGACGTCTCAATGCAGTTACTATATATTTTTTGTAAATACTCAAGCAGTTCTGTTTAGTCTGCTAAACCAGCATCGGTAATGTCCCACCCAAACTCATTAATAAGGTAGTCCCGTGCATCTGCCGCAACTGAAGAGTATTGGCTGTCCCCACCAGTAAAACGAACAGTATCCTGAACACCCTTCTCTTTAGCCAGATTAGCCCAACCTATAAGCAAAGCGTCATAGTTTTCTACCGAAAGGGTTACATTATTAAACATCCAAACCATTGTGGTCACATTGGACACATCCCAGGAACCGATGTTCTGGTCAAAGGTGGAAGCCCTATCAAACATATAGGACATATCGTTGACATTTGAAACATCCCAGGCTCCAATATCAGAGTTAAAGACAGAGGAACTTCGAAACATATAGGACATGTCGGTCACATTGGACACATCCCAATCACCGATGTCCTGGTCAAAGGTGGAAGCCCCATCAAACATATTCGACATATCGGTGACATTTGAAACATCCCAGACTCCAATATCAGAGTTAAACGCAGAGGAAACTCGAAACATATAGGACATGTTAGTTACACTATTTGGTATATACAGCGGTACACTTTTAAGGTTGCGTGCAGTGTTAAAGGCTGCATAAAAGGAAGTTATCTCAAGATCACCAAAGTTTGTAACTTTATACAATTTTTCATACCCCGGGATGGGATTAGAAGTCGGTGCAAAATAACCAAACCGTTCTAAATTACCTGAAATTGATACAGTGTATAAACCTTCCTCATCATATGTATGAGAGACATTTCCGGCACTGCTGACAGTTTCACTACTGCCATCACCCCAATCCACCGTAACATCAACGACACCATACAGAGGAAGAGCTATCCTTGTTCCGGCTGAAAGTTCTGTGTCAAATACAAGAACCATAGCCGAACCATCCCACTGTGCTGTAAGAGTGACATTTTCAGCAGGCATGGTCTCAGGAAGCTCAGGTTTCCAGCCATCAAAAGTATACCCTTCACGCCTGGGTTCATCCGGTGGGGTCACTGTTGTGCCAAAGTCCTGAGTTATGGCTATAACTTCACTACCGCCGTTACTGTCAAAAGTTATAGTGACGGAGTTAATCTCCCACTGGGCATAGAGCGTTACATCCGCAGCTCCCATGGTAAACTCAGCTTCATCCTCAAAAGAATCACCGCTGCCATCAGCTTCGGTATTCCAACCGGTAAAAGCATACCCTTCACGGCTGAACAGGTTGGAAAATAAAGATGCAGTTTGATCGGTTGCTATCACCTGAAGCTCCATTGAGCCGGTTCCTTCGTTTGGATCGAAGGTTATAGTGTTATCCTTTGCACTCCACTGTGCGTACAGTAATGTCCCTTTTGTACCCATAACAAACTCTTGCTTATCTTCGTAAAATTCACCACTGCCATCAGCTTCGGTATTCCAACCGGAAAAGGTATAACCATCGCGGGTAAACTGGTTGGAGGGAAGAGAAACTGTTTGTTCGCTGGCTATAATTTTCACCTTGATGGCCCCCTTGCCACCGTTTGAATAGAAAGACAAAGCGTGTTTCTTTGCACTCCACTGTGCATACAGGATTATTCCTGTTGTCCCCATAACAAACTCAGAGTTATCCTCATAAGAATCACCACTGCCATCAGCTTCGGTATTCCAATTAATAAACGTATACCCATCACGGGTAAACTCATTTGGTGAAAGGACTGTTGTTTTACCTGTCTCTACAGTCTTAGATTCCATAGTGCCGTCACCCTCATTGGCATCAAAGGTAACGGTATTGGGACGTGGAGACCATTTTGCATAGATGGTGCGATCATTTTGTATCGAAATTTCCTGAAAATCAAATGGTATAGTAAGACTTTTGTCCCTGAACCAGCCACTAAATTGGTACCCTTCCCTTTGTGGAAGATCAGGCTCCTCTGCACTCTCCCCATGTTTAACACTCTGTGCTTTTACCTCCGAACCGCCATTACTCTCAAAATAAACAGTGTGATCCTTTTGCTTCCACCGGGCATAAAAATTTAGATTTTCATCGGTCATAACAAGTGTGTCACCACCGTTAAATATCTCAGACGAAGAGTTACCATCAACACTCCAGCCTAAGAATTCAAACCCATCTTTTGTAAGTTCTCCGCTGTTACCAAGAACAACTACCTTCTGCCCGGCTTCATAGGAGTTTGTATCTACTGGTAATATACCCGAAGAATAGCTGGTACAGTGATAAGCAGTACTGTAAACGGGAGGAAAAACATTCAGTGTCATTTCGGCCGTTCTTTGCTCGTTTCGAATAAAATCAACTGTTATGAAAAGTCTATATGTTTCGGGGGAATCATAGGTAAGGGTTAACAGCAGGTCTTCATCCCAGGTCTCAGTGCGAGTCTCTATACGTTTAGGGTCTCTTGAGTCACCAAACACTACTGTTATTAGCTCAATGTAATTGCCACCGACCAGATCCATTACGACCTTAAAAGGCTCACCCGCTCTAATTACCCTTTCTTCATCATAAAGGTATAAATCCAGCGAGGCGCGTTTAATGGGATCATTTGGCTTACTACATGATATAGCAATTATAATAAGTAAGCAGAAAAAAAACGGTAAGTGTTTCATGTTTTTACTCCTAAAGCAAAGCGAATAGTAGTATATAGTTTGGTAATATAATACATTTGCGCTACTATCGGAGTATATTACTTAATAATACATTTGATATTTGTTGTGAAAGAGAGGAAAATTGTTCTTGTTTCGTATTCTCAAAAAAGATTATCAGTGCACAGTGAACTGTGGATAGTGTCCTGTGCCGTAGGGATGCATCGTTAATACTGCTATACCTAGCAAAAAACACCATGTCTCATTGTAGCTGGGAAAGGAAATATTTTGTCCCTACGGGACAAGGAATTCTGTCTTTGTCTGTTTAGCTATAAATATGTAGTCCCTACGGGACTATGAAGAAGGAAATATCTCTCCGGTAAAACAAACCTTTCACGCTTACACGAGGCAAGCAAGCCTCTTGGCGCCCCCGTGAGGAACCTATCACTTGCCACCAGGCTTCTCTGGGGGGTGGCCACCTTCGCCTCGGGCGACACTGAATCATTTAAAATCCCAACGGGATCAAAAAAACTTTGTGCACTGAAAATGGAATAACATTTGTGTTTTTTGGAGAATGAGTACAAACCTCTCCCGGGAAAACAAACTTTTCACGCTTACACGAGGCAAGCAAGCCTCTTGGCGCCCCCGTGAGGAACCTTTCACTTGCCACCAGGCTTCTCTGGGGGGTGGCCACCTTCGCCTCGGGCGACACTGAGATTATGAGAAGAATTACTAAGAACTACCGTGACTATTTATCGCGCTGCCTCCGTAGCAGTAGCTACTGCGTAAGGAAACCGGGCGACACTTAATCATTAAAACTCATATTTATAAACATTATAAGCTACCCCGCTGCTCCGGGTTTTGTAGAGCACTGTATTTGCACCTACCCACTTAGCAATACCGAATGTAGCTACATCATTTCCCCACTTTTTCGTAACCAATAAACACCAACAGTGCAAATAAGCAAGATAACTTAGCATTTTGTTTAGGTTTATATTTATATTATCTAGACAACAATATAGAACAGAGGATTCTGACTTTGATAGCCAAAACCATTTTTCCTATCTCAATATTATTTATTCTGCTAAGCACTGTAGGATGCTCGGTCAACACACCATCTCCCAGGGCAGAAAACGGAGTAATTAATCTTAACAAAACCGGGGTCTCTAATCAGGTTGTTAAACTCAATGGTGAATGGGAGTTTTATCCGTACCAATTATTAGCTCCACATGAAATCGATACTGTTCAAACAGTGCCTCATTATTTAGAGATCCCCGGATCCTGGCGCGGTAGTACTATTGAAGGTGAAGCATTAGACGGTCGCGGGTGTGCGACATTTCGACTCAAAATCGAATTACCACGGAAGCAAAAAAACTACTTCCTTAAGCTCTACTCAATCCACTCAGCGTATACCGTATGGATTGACGGTGAATTATCAGGGTCCGTGGGCACAGTAAAGAGTTCCGCAGCAAGCGCAAGGCCTGTTCGCAAACCGCTCACCATCGAAATACCATCTGCAAAAGATTCAATAGAAGTTATTATTCAGGTATCCAATTTCCACTACAGAGCCGGGGGTATTAACACTCCTGTTGTTATAGGCAATTCAGTAACGTTTCTTGAAACTGCAGGTCAGCAGAAAGCAATCGCTTTTTTCCTCATCGGTGGTATTCTTATCATGGCATTATATCACCTGATACTCTTTTATCTAAGAAGAGAGGATCGTGCGTCATTATTTTTTGCGCTCTTTTGCTTTTTTGCATGCCTTCGAATTCTTATCACCGGTGAAATGTTTACCGCTACAGTTTTTAACCTGACCAACTACCGATTGTCGCTGCAATTAGAGTACCTGACGGTATATCTGATGGTTCCACTTTTCATTTTATACACCAAAGAGCTTTTTCCTCTTGAGATAAATAAGATATTTGTAAATCTATCACTCCTGATAGCGTCTGTTTTCACTTTAGCCACTATACTTTTTCCAACCTACCAGTTCACATATCTTATGCCTGTGTACCACCCGTTGCTCCTCGTGCAATTTATATGGCTTATTGTATCCCTGATTATTTCAAAAATAAGGAGTAGAAAAGGTGCTTCAATATTCCTTACTGGTTTTACACTACTGTTTTTTACTTCCCTTTATGATGCTCTTTTTACATACGTATTTATAGATGGAACCTATGTACTTCAATTCGCTATCTTTCTTTTCATTCTCTCACAATCATCCATACTTTCCATACGATTTGCGGATATCTACAAAACAGTGGAAAAGAATGAAAAAGAGTTACAACGCCTGATAAACCTGAAAAACGACTTTCTTGCCCGTGTGACTCATGAGCTGAGAACCCCCCTTTATGGAATTGTTGGAACAGCCGAAATGATTTTAGAAAAAAAAGAGTCCTCCCTTACCGATAATGATCGTAAATGTCTGAATATAATAGTTTCGGATGGAAGAAGACTAAACAGACTTGTTAATGATATACTGGACTTTTCTAAACTGAAAAGCAGCGAAATAATGCTTTTCAGGAAACAAATCGACCTTTTCTCCCTAACAGAAAGTATGCTTATTCTTCTTCGTCACTCAAGCGCGAATAAGAATGTCGAGCTCATCAATTTAGTCCCTCCTGATCTGGATCTTGTATATGCCGATGAGGACAGGGTGCAGCAAATCCTTTATAATTTGGTTGGCAATGCACTAAAATTCACTGATACCGGGAAGGTTGAGGTTTTTGCGCAAAACAAGCGATGTGGTTTCATCACCATTTGCGTTAAAGATACCGGAATCGGAATACCGCACGATAAACTTCACAAAATATTTGAACCCTTCGAGCAGACCGAATCGTCTGATACGAGGGCTCATGAAGGAAGTGGTCTGGGGCTCCCTATCACAAAATACCTCATCGAGCTGCATGGTGGAACGATTACAATTGATTCGGAGCCGCAAATCGGAACAACAGTTTCTTTTTCAATACCCCTTAGCGATACTGCTTCAACAGAGTTCACTGACGCTACCCCGCCGGATAAACCCTTTGCGCAGAGCACTGACATTGACCAGGATCTCTATCCACAGCTCATTGAAGGCAATCATTTTCATAACTATCCGCAGAATTCTGTACCTTCACATTCAAATGAGCTTTCTGGAAAGATTTTGGTAATCGATGATGATCCGCTCAGCCTCAGTATCATTGAAGACGCTTTAACTTCTGCTAATTTTGGAGTTATCAAAGCACAAAACGGATTTGAAGGTCTAAGACAGATCAACGAAGATTGTTTACCCGATGCAGTAGTTTTAGATATGATGATGCCCGGTATGTCGGGATTGCAGTTTTTAAAAAGAGTGAGAATAAACTTCTCCCCCTCAGAGCTTCCTATACTTATGGTAACAGCCAAAAACCAGTTATCCGATCTGCTAAAAAGTTTTGAATCAGGTGCCAATGACTATCTGACTAAACCGTTCATACGCCACGAGTTGGTAACAAGAATAAAAACTCAGGTAAATATCAAAAAAGCCCTTATCACTGCCTGTGAAAACATACAACTCAGAGAAGAAATCGATTTTCAAAAAAAGCAACAGGAAAAACTACTGCTGCTGCAGAATAGACTTTCATTTATGATGGACACTGTTGAAGACGCTGTAATGGCCGTGGATAACAAACTACAAATATGCTACATGAACAGACCATGTCTCAGGACCCTGAAATACGGGGAGATCAAAAAAGATCTTTTACTCGAGAAATTGATCGCAAGTAACGGGAAAAAACTTATCAATCATCTTCGCTCTACCCCTACTGCCGATTCTCGTGTATTCAGGCAAATCCGACTTAAAGCTCAATCTAAAAGCGAACCAGTGGTGGATATTTCTGTTTGCGGCTTTAAATATGATACTAACCAGCTCTCTATTCTGGTGCTCAGAGACAGTAAAAGTAGCAGAAAAAAAGCTGATGCTTCTGTTGAAACCTTTTTGTCTATGCTGCACAACAGTTCCCAACGATTCAGTCTTTTAGGACAGGTCCTTGAGAAACTTAACCCCGATATTCTAAGCAAGAATCCACAACTGCACAATGACCTTCACAAACTTAGTTCAGCCATTGAAACCATTAAAAATTACCCGGAGCTCAAAACCGTACCTGCCGATCGAAAAAATGTAGCCGTGAATTTATTGAATCGAGCCATTGAAGTATGCACAGAACACACTACGCTTACGAAATTCTCTCTGGCAGAACAATCGGGGCTGTGGAAAGTTCATACAAATGCCGATGGGTGGCAAAGGACCCAGACCTTAGACCGCTATCTCACCACCAGGACCTTCCCCAAATATCCTAAATGGGAAACCATCGAAAAAACAGTGAAGTTTGTAATCGCACGGCTGGACAAAAAACCTGCGCTGCAACAGGAGCTGGAAGAGATGTTACGGGTGTATAAAAGTATGGGGTGATAACAGCGGGTCTTCCTCTCGCCGACCAGGTCTTCACCGGGTCATTTTTCTCTAAGTAACTCTTGATTCACAGTTATTCAGCCATTCCAACCTCTAGTCGCTTCCGGTCTACTATTTGCTTGGTAAAAGGGATTAATTCCTAAATACAAATTATGAAAAAGTGAAAGTTCCGTTCTTTTTCGCATAGTTTTTCCTCCTGTTTAAAGATAACGCTTAAGACTCATCAATAAGACTGGAAGCTAGTTGGATAAATTTAACAAGCTAAAATTCAAGTAGATTAAAATCAGACTCTATATTGATATACATACTTACAAGACATCGGAAAGAAACAGTGTGTTCAGCAGGAATAAAAAGCATAAGTGATTGTATATAGATAAATTATACACTACCAAAATTTTTAACAATTTTTAACAATTTACATTGTTGTAATTATTTTTTATAGTCTTTATTTTACTATCAATGATTATCTCTCTAGGTGATATAAAAAACGGCTTAGTTCAGGTAAATCCTTTTTTTTTCATCTATCCAACAATCGAATATTTTCGTTTTTTATAAAGTTTAAACAAGGAGAATATCTATGAGTAAGTTTTCCGTACCAGAATTTTTATTAGTATTGCTAATGATGCTACTCCCCTCTTCTATCAATGCAGATAAGATTAATCTTTCGGGAACAGTTCTTAACGATTCCAATGAGCCAATTGCCGGAGCAAATGTCCGTCTTATTAGCAGAGATACTCTTACAACCACAGATTCTGAAGGGAAGTTTGAAATAATCGGAGAGCTTACATCAGTATTGGCAAGAACCAGCCCACTTCAGCCATTTGCTAAGGTTAATGGTTCTATTGTTACTGTTAATCTTACAGCTTCATCCCCAATTGATATAGCAGTCTACAGTCTTAACGGAAAAAAAGTATATGGTTATGATACTCCATCCAGTAAGGCAGGTATTCACAGATTCGCAATACCTATGCACCAATTGGGTACCGGTGTTTATATGGTTGCAGTTACCCACCAGGGAAAAAGATCTGTTTTCAGGCATATCTTTAATAGGTCGTTCTCTGGATTTCAAAGTGGTGAGGGCAGGATAAGTAGTGATGGTGTTCAGTTGGCCAGAAAAGCTTCTGGTAACACTATAGATACACTCGTAATTTCTGCTGATGGATTTGGGATAAAAAAGCATCCTCTCCGGTCATTAGTCGAAAACGATATCAATATAATACTTTCATTTGAAGGCTATAGGGTAAAGTATAAATGTACTAATCATACTGATGGTACACCACCTGTAGACAATACAGTGTATGAAGAGGGTGATGGTGTCCAAGTTCTTGGCAACAAAAACAGCTTGACCAGAGAGGGATATATTTTTGACGGCTGGAATACTTCACCTGATGGAAACGGTACTGACCATGAACCCGAATCTTTTGTTGTCATGGGGACTTCTGATGTAACACTATATGCCAAATGGATTGCTGCACTTACTGTCAGCTTTGAGAGTAATGGGGGGAGTGATGTAGAAAACAGCTATGTGGGCCCGGGAGATCCTGTATCCCCTCCGCCTACTCCGACAAAACCGGGATATGCATTTAGTGGTTGGTTCAGTGACTCATTATTCACATCAGAATGGGTTTTTACCAGAAATATTTCACACGATATGACACTTTACGCTAAATGGATTGAATTAGAACTCGGTGATGGAGTTACAGATGGAGATGGAAATGTTTATGAAACTGTGATAATAGGTGAACAGGAATGGATGATGCAGAATCTACGGACAACCAGCTATGCTGATGGCGAGCCTATTATGCGTGTAACAGGTGACCAAGCGTGGAGAAATCTTACTGATCCGGCATACTGCTTTTACAATAATACAACCGATTCAGATAGCATGGAGCTGTTTGGGGCACTGTATAACTGGTGGGTGGTGGATCCTGAGAACGCAAACGATATTGCGCCAGAAGGTTGGAGAGTACCTACCGACAGAGATTGGCTTGCTTTACTTAAATATCTTGATCCAAATGGAGATGAAAGGGACAACATTGCAGGCAGTAAGATGAAAAAAGGTGGAGCATTTGTTAGTTTTGGGGGCCAAACAGATGAAAACGCGACAAATGAAAGTGGTTTTTCAGCTGTTCCCGGAGGTGAGCGCAGAAGTTATTTCGCTAACATGAGAACCTTTTGTTTCTTCTGGAGTAGTACAACTGATAATAGACGATCATCGGATGGTCTTGCTGCTCACCTCAGAGCGGACATGGAAGATCTTACCTTTGGGGCAATGGGAAAAAGCCAAGGTCTATCTGTTCGGTTAGTTAAAGGGCCGAGATATTTCGAGTTGAGTTTTGATCCTAATGGTGGTTACATCGACTATAGGCATCAATCAATGATAATTGCCGAAAACTCAACAATTAGTCTTCCTGATATTGAAGCTACTGATTATCGAAACACACACATTGGCTGGAACACAAAACCTGACGGTAGTGGCGCCTCATACGGCCTTGAAGGGGATTTTACCATGGGAACAGAAGACGTGACACTCTACGCTCAATATGGTGATGAAGACGACCTGGATGATGATGGAGATGACGAAGATGATTCAGATGATGATCATCAAGACCTCCTGGAAAAATACAACGTACCAAGAAATTCCGCTCTGCCTTCCATTGATGACCAATATACCAGTTTTCAAGTTGATGGAAACGGTGTTGATATGAGTAATATTACAGAACTTACATTTAGATGGGATGAAGCATCAGGAGATTTATTTTTGTTTTCGGGTATTTCTCAAGTTTCCCCTTTTTATCGAAATTTTATCGTTAACCACAATTTTGGTTCTACACATCCAGATTTTTCCATTACAGATACCAATATACCAGGATTTGATGGTGACTATTACATTACAATAGATGGTACTGATCTGATCTTTGTACATAAATCAGGAGATCATGCTATAATATGCAGACCCTGAGTGTAGAATAACTAATGTTGAAGTTGGCAGTTTATTGATACAAAGTAGCAAAGCTTAAAGGGCTGTGTTCAAATGTTTGATAACGTAATATTTGGCACAGTCCTCTAAAGCAGTACCATTCGGCCACTTAAAAGAATAAGTGCTCTCTTCCACACTCCCAAGACATATACTCTCAAAGTGCACTGATTTGCGGTTTAGCCATGTTCACTAATTATTCTTGAAGTATTACACGGGAGTATAGCTGAGTCTCAATTGTAGTATACAAGGTTAAAGAGCGCTAAAAGCGGGGGTTAATTTTAAGAAACGCTCTGCTGCAAACTACACATCACCTTTCCTAAACAAAACAACTCTACGACCATCACATCCTGTAGCCGTAGTGCGATACTGTTTCAACATAACCGTAGCGGGTTTCTTATTTAACGGTGCGTGTTTCTTAGTTTTTGAACCCCTGTAGCTCTGTTTTCCGGTGTTATTACAAAAAACTTCACACCGGTAGTTTTTAAACGGCTATTGATGATATTTTAAAGGAAATGTGTAGTTTTTTTGGCAAGAGCTGTGGGAATCAAATACTTATAGGTATGGGTCGCTTGCCCTTTCCCAGCACTGAGTTTACAAATCGACTAAATATGAACAAAATGCAACATGTGGGGTTTTAATTAAAGATTGAAGATCTTATATATTGTAGTCTTCTACTTTTTGCTTCCAGTGCTTACTATTACATCTCCTTCTTACCTTATTGACATACTTATTCAGATAATACCGTCTGTTTTTGAAAAAACGATCCTTGCATATTTTTAATTAGTTTCTGTTCAGAATAAGCTCAATGATTACTGTGATACATGCATAAAATTGGATCAGAAGTTTAGAGAACTGTATTACCGCTGCCTGTTCACAGGTGCTCCAGACTCTTGTGAGTAGCCATGTTCTCCACTCTGATAATAAATCCACAGGGAATTCTTCTTGAAAACGACACGTCATGCACGCCCGGTTTATCGGAAAATAGAATGCTCAAATGTTGCTTTTCAACATTTTCTCACCCACCGGTGCATAACTTAGGCATTATTAACCGAGTAACGTAATCACCAGCTGCATCAATACCCATAAAAAGCAAATCCCATGGGTCTTCTTGTCCAGTTATAACATTTACTGTATTATCGCTCGAACTAATAATTTTTCCATATAAATAACCACCCAATGAATTATAGAATTCAGGATGGGAAGCATATTTGATTCCTAAAGTGACAGTTGTTTTAGAAATTGCCGAAATGACAATTTTAGAAGCTACAGCTGTGCCTACAAGTGCGGATACTGAAATAATAATTTTTCCATTTGGGTCTATGTAATTCAACGGATCATTGCCGCAATACCGAAACAAATTCCCGTCCCCTCCGGAAAACCTAATCGGATCCTTAGCAGTCCACCTCCCCGCCTCCGCATCATAATCCCTTGCCCCAAACCTCACCAGTCCAGTCCGGTAATCATACAATCCGCCCGCAAACCCAAAGGGCTGAAATCCTGGATTACTGTCAAGGAGCACATACCCGAACTCATCGTAATCTATTCTCTGGGCGACTTCACCGGTCTGGGCGTTAACCACCAACCGCACGCTTCCAAGATGGTCACTTATAATTCTGTATTTAATGCCGGCTTTAATAATATAGTCTGGCACATTTATTTTGGTTCCGTAGACAAAAGCAGAAATTACATTCCCTGACGCATCAAGCTCTGCGACTGGATTGAGTTGGTCCTGATAGAGATAGCCGCTGACAAGAGAACCGTTCACTTTTCTGCCGATACGGCGGTTACGCCCATCAGTAATATATTCAATAACAGTTCCATCTGGTAATGTAACTGACAGGAGGTTTCCAAGAACATCGTAGTTGTAGTGGGTAGTCCCTTCGGTGTTTGTTTTTTGTAGCAGTTCACCATTGTCGGTGTACATATATGAGTTTGCGCCGTAAGATAGCATACGGTCCTGATTGTCGTAAGTACCAGTCTGGTTTCCGCGAGGACCGGTGTAGCTTATCCTGTTACCGTTGGAGTCGTACCCGTACGAAGAGTAGAGTGAACCGTTGCGGTACACTTCTGTGAGCTGACCGTCAAGGTCGTAGTTATAATGGTAAGAAACCGACTCACCTTCCACGGTTTCTGTCCTGCTCACTATTCTGCCCAGTTTGTCGGTCTCAGTGTGCTGAACGCTGTACATTTCCGCTCCACCCTTTCCTGCAGTATAGGATACAAGATCTCCGAAACTGTTGTAAGCAAGATTATCGGAAACAGTTCCCAGAGAAGAACCTGTAAGTCTTCCATTCTGAGGGTCGCGATCAATGTTAAGGTCTCCCGCAGATACAAGCAGACCATCATTGTCGTAGGCATAATCTATAGAATGATTGTTATTTATGGTTCGGTTCACTAATTGTAAATTATCATTAAAAGCAACTCCTACACTTCCGTTTATACCACCTGTCCATTCTGTAGCGGTTAAGAGAGAACCATCATAAACGTAGGAAATATCCGCTCCTGAAGATAAGATGCTTACCAGGTTGTTTGTGGTGTCATTGAAGAGATAACCGATTTGACCATTGGGAAGCACAATCTCTACAAGACGTCCGACATGGTCGTATTCATAGTCAATAGTCTGACCGTCGGGTCTGGTAATAGTTGTAAGCTGTTTATTCAGATTATAGTTATAGCGGGTAAAATTAAACCCAGCGCCCACATTGGGGGGAGTGTAGGTATCGAGCATGTTAACAGATGTGTAATCAAAAGAGTGGTCAGGCCTGCCCGGAGGAGTAAGTGAACTCATATTGCTGTTAGCATCGTAGGTGTACTCTACAATCCGGCCATCAGGAAGCGTTTCTCTTGTGATACGTCCCGAGAGATCGTAGTTAAACTGTGTGCTTCTTCCCAGTGCATCGGTTATACTCTCCATATAACCCTGGCTATTGTAGAGAATAGTGCTCTGTCGAGCACTGCTTCCGCTGCCCTGCTTCACCAGAGCAACTCTTCCATGACTGTCGTACTCATACTCTACAGGCAGCACACCTGGAACCTCACTCAATACCACTCTTCCTTTATCATCGATTGTAGTAATCGATTGCCGGCCTTCGGGGGAAATGGATGTAATGTTTTTTGTCTGTGCATCGTAAATAGTGATGTGGAGCTGGCCATTAATAAGTACCGAGTCGGTAATTGTTTGCACACTAAACAGATCACCTGGATCCTCAAGCTCTGCAGTGCGGCTTGAAGTCATGGTGTAGGTCAAACCGGATGGTGTGGTTACCGTTTGCTCTGTGATTACAGGTGCCTGCATACCGAACCTGGGGTCCGGGCCATATCTGGTAAATGAAATAGTGCTGTCAGGTGCAATTATCCGTTTGCTGCCATTGGTTCCTGTAATAGCCTCAACTTGTCCCTCCCCACAGCATGTTGTAGTGACCTGGCGTATTTCGCCAGTTGCCAGCCTTTCGGTAAAATAGGATGTTTCATATTCGTTGTGCTCATCCTTGCTTTCGATTTTTCTTACTATATACCCTCTTTCTGTTCTTTCTCTTTGCAGTTCTGTATAGCCGCCGGAAGCGTTCTGAGCTCTGATCAGGCGGCCCAGGTCATCGTAAGTGTAGGTAGAGGTATTGTTGTTTGCATCAGTAAAAGTGGCCATGAGTCCGCCCTCATGGTAAGTACAGCTTACAGTTTCTTCTGCAGCATTTGTTACTGAAATTATGTATCCGCCACTGTTTAGAGTGAGATTTGTTCTCTGCCCAAAAGGTGCGACAATAGCTGTGGGGTTGCCGTTTGCATCGCGTTCTATTGTAGTGATATTGCTGTCAGCATCAACGATGCTGACAAGGTGGCCAGCATCGTTATAGATGAATTCGTAAACTAAAGTGCCGTTAAGGGCATCTACTGTGCGAAGATGTTTTCCACCTGGATTGAAATGAAAAATATGCCTTCCGTCTTCTGAGGGTGTGAAAACATCACCGATTGTAGAGTGGGAGAAATTAGAAGTGATTTTCCTTACTCGGTTATTGAATCGGTAACTATCAGTAACGTAAACATTTCCATCCGGCCCTACAGCAATATCAGCGGGAATATCAAACCTTGCATCAGTTGCAGGCCCACCATCACCACTGTATCCTCTTTGAGATTCTATTCCGGCAAATGTGTTTATTGTCCCATCGGGTCCTATTCGCCTGACAATATGCTGACTATCATATGCAATGTAAATACTTCCATCCGGCCCTATGGTAATACCTCTGGGATTACCTCCAGCGACTATTGTATTTATTATCCCATCGGTGCCTATTCTGCGAACCCTACGCTGCCTTATATCAGAAACGTAAATAGCGCCATCCGGCCCCACAGCAATACCCGAAAGTAAATAGAAACGAGCCTCAGTTGCAGGACTACCATCGCATCTCGCATCAAAACCAACTTCACCATTACCGGCAATGGTGGTTATTATTCCGTCCGGATCTATACGACGAATACGTCTGCCAAAATATTCGCTTACATAAACGCTACCATCGGGTCCTACTGCTACATCCGAAGGAAAAGCAGATCCAAAATAAAAAGCCGCATCAGTTGCAGGTCCACCGTCACCTCCATAGCCAGACCTCCCTCCGGCGAAAGTTGTTATTATTCCGTCCGGTCCTATACGACGAATGCAATGATTGCCTGATTCCACAAAATATATGCTTCCATCCGCACCTATATCTATACCTTTTGGACTATTAAGTTCTGCATATGTTGCAGGGCCACCATCACCACTATACCCTGTCTCACCAGTACCGGCAATTGTTGTAATTATACCATGAGGATCAACACGACGAATACAGTGATTTCGTGCATCTGATATATAAAAGCTGCCATCAGGCCCTACAGCAATGCCACTGGGACCATTAAGTTGTGCATCGATCGCTGGACCACCATCACCGCTATACCCTTTTCTACCTATTCCGGCTACCGTCGTTATAATATGTGAAATGTTGTTTGCAGCATATCTTCTCCCATTACCCAAATAAACCATATTTTCTGTGGGACCATAGAAATGGTGATTATCTATTGCCCAACCACCTAAGCATCTCTCCTTTTCATTATAATTTCCAATAAATGTTTTTTGTTTTTGCCATAATGCTACTTCTGTTCTTTCCCGGTCACCTGTAATTGGTACACCTGAGAGATGTCCAAAGCTCTGTCTACGATCTGCAGGTTCATGGTATACACCATCATACACATAACCAATATCGATTGTAACAGGCCGTTTTCCCTGAACATTTCGCCCATAAGAATCTATCCCATCCCATGTAAATTCAAATTCCAGATTGGGTGATGGTGAGAATGATTGTTCATAAATTTTTCCTGCAACTTCTATTACATATTCAATCCTTTTAAGTGAGTTTGGAACTTCAGCATCTATAAGTGGCATTTCAATATTGTATCCATCCTTACGACCAGGAGTCCTCTCACTTGAATAGTGCAGGTCAAAAGGTGTACCAGAAATATTTATTGCCTGTCCAAGTACCTGGTGTTGATCTTCTATAATTGAGCCGGATGTTATGCATGACTCATCAATTAGATCTTTTTCTACTTCAGGCAACATAGGTGCAACAGCATCAAGTGGCGGTCCATACGGCCAGTTACAATCCCACGGTGTAAAATGGGTCATAGGCACACGCCAGAGACTCTGCCCTGCAGTGTACAGTGATGCCAGATAGGCCAACTCCTCATCCCCTATATCCAAATCTTCAAGATCTTCCGGCTGTGCAGCCTGACCATTACCCTCTATATCTATAGAAGCAATTCCATTTTCAACAGAAAGAATATCTATTATGATGCCATTGTCGGATGGAATCCAGGCGGCTTTCTGCTTATCATAATACCCGGTGGGAACAATTCCTCCAACCGGAAAATCCAGAAAGTTTTCCAGATAGAAATACATGGGTTTATTGAATTTTACATCCTCGGCCCCATCCACACTCAACTCAACACAATAGGTGTATGCGATATGAGAGGGCAGCTCAGCAGGCATCGCTTCAGGGCCATTATCCCCTACAGTATATTCTGTTGCACGAACATTGATCGTTTCAGCATTGAAATTGGTCACCTGAATGCCGGGAGGAAAAAACATGGTCGCCTGCCTGGTACCATCATTATCTGACACCACACTTCCTCTGGCTACCTGCATCTGTGTATTATCAACGAGTGATATCGGAGTAACCACCGGATCAAATTGTACGAGGACCACTTCCGGTGCCCACACATAATCCTGCCAGGGAGTTCTGACCTGTCGTTGTGCATCAAGATACTGTGCCTTTTTGTATTCCAATGTTAATAAACCCCCGCCATTAACAGCAAGGTCGAACATTCCATCAGCACGGGTTAAAGTGTATCCAAACTGGGGATGTGAATGAACAGAAACTCTCACTCCGGGAAGCGGATTCCCATCTCGGTCAAGCACCATTCCCTTTATTACCGCTACCCTGCGTGGCTCAATAGTTTCCGGAGACATACCCCTCTGAACAGGATTGTTTCCGGTATAGAGAAACTCAGTAGCGCTCTTCATATCAGTTACGACAGTGTTGTCCAGAGAAGGCGCAACTGTTACTGGATCGGGCGGTAGTTCAATGGCTATGAGGTTGAATGTCACAGAAGCCTGAGCATAATTTCCTGCATTATCCCACACCTTTACCAGTACCTCGTAGGTTCCCGCTACGAAATCATTTGAAGGAGTGTAACTGAAACTTGTTTCTGAGATGGTAATAGGCTCATTTGTCCTGTTTCCGTTTATGTATAATTCGAGAGATGTCGGATCTATCCCGGAGAGTTCATCCTGTAAAGTACCCGATATCGAGGGCCGGGTAGAATAGATTGTGCTGCCATTTTGTGGAGAGAGACCACCTATTACCGGAGGCTCTGTATCCAGAAATACCTCAATTGATGCTGTGCCTGTTTCTCCCACAACATTCACTGCAGAGCGGGAAATTGTATTTTCACCCTCTGCAAGCTCTTCGGTGAGTTCTGTATTCTGCTCGACCCCGTCTACTCTCCATACCACGTTGGTAGTAGACTGATTTGTAAAAGACCCATCCTGCGGAAAAATTATTTCAACCACAGGCGGAAGTGTGATAAGAGTTACTGTGATTGAAGCAACCCCGATATTTCCGGCCATATCAGTGAAGGTACGGGTGATCGTGTTTGCTCCTTCACTGAGTTCTTCTGTGTTTTGATCAGTCTGTTCAACTCCATCTACTGTCCAGGATACCGAAACAGTGGATTGATTTGTTATGTAACCATCAGCAGGGCAAGTAATTTCCACCGCAGGAACCGTTGTTTTGAGTGTAAGATTTATTGAAGCTGTCCCGGTGTTACCGGCTACATCCGTGTAGCTTCTGGTAATAGTATTTATACCCTCTTCAAGAGCTTCGGAAAGATGTTCAGTCTGTTCTACTCCATCTACTGTCCAGGATACCGGAATAGTTGATTGATTCGTGATTAAACCATCAGCAGGGTAAGTAATTTCTACAACGGGAACCGTTGTTTTGAGTGTAGCAGTTATTGAAGCAGTTCCGGTGTTACCTGCTGAATCCGTGTAGCTTCTGGTAATGGTGTTGATCCCCTCTTCAAGAGCTTCGGTAAGCTGTTCGGCCTGCTCGGCTCCATCAACTGTCCAGGACACTGGAATAGTGGATTGATTTGTTATGTAACCATCAACCGGAGAGGTAATTTCCACCACAGGAACCGTTGTTTTGAGTGTAACAGTTATTGAAGCTGTCTCGGTGTTGCCGGCTGCATCAGTATAGCTTCTGGTTATTGTATTTACTCCTTCTTCAAGAGCTTCGGTAAGCTGTTCGGCCTGCTCGGCTCCATCAACTGTCCAGGACACTGGAATAGTGGATTGATTTGTTATGTAACCATTAACCGGAGAGGTAATTTCCACCACAGGAACCTTTGTTTTGAGTGTAACAGTTATTGAAGCTGTCTCGGTGTTGCCGGCTGCATCAGTATAGCTTCTGGCTATTGTATTTACTCCTTCTTCAAGATCTTCTGTAAGCTGTTCAGTCTGCTCGGCTCCATCAACTGTCCAGGACACTGGAATAGTGGATTGATTTGTTATGTAACCATCAACCGGAGAGGTAATTTCCACCACAGGAACCGTTGTTTTGAGTGTAACAGTTATTGAAGCTGTCCCGGTGTTGCCGGCTGCATCAGTATAGCTTCTGGTTATTGTATTTACTCCTTCTTCAAGAGCTTCAGTAAGCTGATCAGTCTGCTCGGCTCCATCAACTGTCCAGGATACCGGAATAGTGGATTGATTCGTTATGTAACCATCTGCAGGGGAAGTAATTTCCACCACAGGAACCGTTGTTTTGAGTGTAACTGTAATTGAAGCTTTCCCGGTGTTACCGGCTGCATCAGTATAGCTTCTGGTTATTGTATTTATCCCCTCTTCAAGATCTTCTGTAAGCTGATCAGTCTGCTCGGCTCCATCAACTGTCCAGGATACCGGAATAGTGGGTTGATTGGTAATGTAACCATCTGCAGGGGAAGTAATTTCCACCACAGGAACCGCTGTTTTGAGTGTAACAGTTATTGAAGCTGTCCCGGTGTTACCGGCTGCATCAGTATAGCTTCTGGTTATTTTATTTACTCCCTCTTCAAGAGCTTCAGTAAGCTGATCAGTCTGCTCGGCTCCATCAACTGTCCAGGATACCGGAATAGTGGATTGATTCGTTATGTAACCATCAGCAGGGGAGGTAATTTCTACAATTGGCATTGTTTTTTCACCCTCACCGTAAACACCAATCAGAATTGCACTCCCTGGCCTGCTCTTTATCATAACTTTGATAGTATTTACATATTGAAGTGAAACATCTCTTTCCAGAAAACCAACATTCTGATTAAAATCTTTTTCAGTAAAAACCTGTTCACCATTCAACCAAACTACAGCACTGCTGACATTTTGATAATCCTGAGGACCATTTGTAATTCTGAGTGAATAGGATTTATCAGTTTTCGTTAAATCAAAAGCAACTGAATCAACAGTAGGTTTTGAAGTCGAACGGATAAAAATTGTTTCCATAAAGGCTTTTTCTGAGGCGTAACCTTTTAATAAAGCAAGCAAAATCAGCATTGCAGAAAATTTTATACAGCGCACGATCCGTTTCCCTCCATTAACATTTAACCCGATTCAGTTGTTAATTAAAATGTAAACTTACTACATTATAACCGGCAATGGTTACAATTCCCGTATATCTTCCAAACCTTACAAAAAAAAACACGGTATCAATAAAAAATGT